>DASPIB010000017.1 GCA_035629335.1 Verrucomicrobiia bacterium | reverse complement strand
CTTTTTTTTTTTTCAGTGTAAACAGGTGATGCTGTAACAGCAGTTTTCCCTGTTCGCCGGGCGTGTTGACCGGACCTAGTTGCATCTGTTAGAAACTCATGTTCTACCTATTTATAAAATGTTACAGCTACATTGCAAGTTTTGACAAGTAGCTGTAACATTATTTAATAAAACTACCTCTGTTATTTCCTCAAAAGCGTTGTAATCTGCACATTTTCGCCCCTGTTACACTATCAAACCATTAAAAAAACTATTGACATACTTTAATCCATGCCCTATAATGGGGTTCAGTCAAGCAAAGGAACGCTGGCCGAATCACCTGAGCAAGTGATTGAATCAAAAACTGCTTACCCATATTAATTAAGGTGATCTCTCACTTGCCAAAGAGCGTAGCACTTAGCGGCCAAATGAGACACTTCCGCTTCAGGAAGGCAAACCGATACGCTAGAAATAACGTACTTGGCAAGCGTGAGATCATCACATAGTAAAGGTGTAAAAAACTATGCAATACGTTGACCTGAAAATTAAGCTAGACAATCTAGTCAATTATGCCTATCGGCAGGGCTATAAAGTCGAGACGCCAAAGCTGTTCGTTGATAATGTTTATGGCAATAAGCTGGCCTATTACCAGCATGGCCTTAATAAGATCGTTATGCATGAGCATTTTGTTGAAAATGCCAGCCCTGATGAGGTCGAACAGACGCTTATACATGAATTGGCTCACGCAATCGCAGAGCAGAATAATCAGACCGGAAAGGCTGTGTGGCATGGCCAAGCCTGGAAAGACATCAACGCGAAACTAGGCGGCAACGCTTCGCGTTACCACAAGGGCGGATATAGCAAGCCAGCGCCAGTCAAAAAGACTATGGCTGAGCTGTTCGCGGTCCAGCCTAAGCGCCCGGCTGATGACTGGGAGCGCGGGACCTTCAAACAATGGCTGACACGCGGCTATCATGTGCGGAAGGGTGAAAAGGGACAGCTCAGTGTTTGGACCTTCGTAGCTGATGAATATGAAACGGACGTTGACGGCAAAACAGCCAAAGGCGGCCGGGCGGCGGCAGTATATTTCACACCCGATCAAGTCGAACCTAACACACCGAAAGCGGAAGGCAAATAATATGATTGTTACTACTTACCACGCATTTACTGATTGTCGAGACGATTGGTTTGATACGGAAGCCGAAGCGAAGCAAGCAATTAAACAGTGGCGCTCAGAGGGTTACACCAATTTGCGAATCTATCAAGAGCAGTCAGACGATCAATTGGACGATCTGGTTGATGAAACTTGCATATTTTCAGAAGGGGACTTTCCTTACTGATATCGTGGCCGATGATTGTGAAGCCCTAAAACTAGACAATCCACCATTAAAATAAATACCGCTAAGCGGTGGGAAGGACAGAAATGTCTAACAATAAAACTAATCAGGCCGAGCCTAGCAAGCCAGCCAAAAAGTACGCAAAGACCAAGGGCGAACACTTCAAAGATATCGTGATCGCTGTCCTGGTAGCTTCAATCGTGGCTTTCGTGGCCGGTATGTATTTTGCAAACCAGCACCAGGCCGACATTGACAAGGCGGTGTCTGCTGTAGCTCCAAAAGCTGAAGCGGCTCCAACGGTAAAATAACGGCGGTGGCGCTGCCGACTGACCCAGCGCCAATAAATCCGCCGACCACACCAGTAACAGGTTGCGAAGCTGTTAGGCAGGAAGTGGCAAAATATCCCGACTGGGACGTGAATACCATGACTGCTATAGCTCAAGCCGAATCCGGCTGCCGCTATGACGCTACAGGTGATGGCCATTTAACATATCAAATTGACGGCCGGACTTATGGCTACTCCGTTTCTGTATTACAGGTTCGGATCCTGCCAGGTCGCGAGGGGTGCGACGCTCATGACATCAAAGTCAACGTCGAGTGCGCTCACCGTATCTGGAAGGGCCAAGGCTACGGCGCGTGGTCGGTTTACAATAGTGGGAAATATAGGCAATGGCTATGATGGCATACGAGAAGGGCATACCGCGCAAACCAATGCGCCAACAGATACGCAAAAGAAAAATACTAAAACCAAAATATAGGCGTCAACATGAGGTTGCTTAAGTGGGCCGCGATCTTCGGCTGGATAATCTTCTTTGACGCAATCCTATTCAATAGTATTTTATTAAACATAACTTTGGAGCTGATATGCAATTATATCCCTATCAAGAGCAGTACCTAGCCCGGCTTCCGGCCAGTTGCATTATGGCCGCAGACCTGGGGACAGGCAAAACTCTTATGAGCCTGGCACACTGGGAGCGGCAGAATACCGGCCGCAAGCTACTGATTGTGGCTCCAGCTTCAAAGATTCGAACTGGCGACTGGGAGAGCGAAGCCGTCCGGTGGTTTGGCCTGGCCATGCCAGACATCACCTATATTAGTTACGAGAGCTTACGCTTAAAGGACAAAGACACCAAGCGGCCGCGCCACTGGCAATTCACTGGCGCACGCAATGGCGGCACTATTTATGATGTTATTGCTGACGAGTGCCACGCGCTCAAGAATCCGCAGAGCAAGCAGAGCCGGGCCATACTTGAAATAAAGCAGAGCGGCGGCCTGTTTATTGGCCTATCAGGGACGCCAATGCCTAACGGCTGGATTGACTTCGCTGGCTACTCTAAATTGTTTGGCTTTACGAAAGGGATCACCGAGTTTAAGAATAAATATTGCCGAATCCAAGACTTTAAGGGCTTTCCTGAAATTATTGGCTATAACAATATTCCCCAGCTTGAGGGCCAGCTAAGGCGCACCGCCTATAAGCTATCACGCGAACAGGCCGCAGAGCTACCGAGCCGCCGCCTGATGGCCGTAAATATCACGTTGCCACAAAAGGACGCTAAGATCTATGCAACGTGTAAGGTGGCCCGCAAACACCCTAACACTGATGAATTGCTGGATAACTCTAGCCGCTTGCTCTCTGTTCTTAGGCAGTCAACCACAAATGGGCGGCTAGACCAGTTATTGTCAGTGGTCAACGACACTTCAGACAATATAGTGATATTTTACAATTACATATCCGAGCGCAAGGCGATCTTAAAAGCCCTGGCCAAGACCGACAAGCATATTATGCGCTATGACGGCGAGGAGCATGATGTTTTACCTACGGCCGACGCCAAGCTAGATAACACTGTCCTGGTCGCGCACTACAAGAGCGCCAGTACCGGCTTAAACCTTCAGTGGGCCAATGTAACGATATATTTCAGTCCGACATATTCTTACCAGGAGTTCGAACAAAGTATTGGCCGCACGCACCGGAACGGCCAGACCAAGAAGTGCCTGTATTACCTGTTCAATGTCAAAAATACGGTGGATCGGGATATTTGGCGCTGCTTGCGTGAAAAGCGAGATTTTAACGATAAATTATGGAAGGCGGAAGTATGACTATAAAAGCAGGGTTTGGCGGCAAGCCGACCACTATAAAACTGAGCTATCGAGCTACAGATACGCGCAATGCTGAGCTGTGGATCGAGCAAGAAGGCTTGAAGCAGGAAGGCCAGCGCTATGAGACTCTAGCCTATATATCTCTGGACGAGCTATTAGATTTGCAAGCCGAGATCAAAAAAACAATTGCCAGGATTGTAGCATAATGGCGCGCGTAGAAGAATTATACGAGCAAGCCGGGGTTATTCACACACATAACCCTAGTTGCCGAGTCTGTACGCCAATTGAAGGCTACAAAGGCATTACTGGGATCGTTATTACTGGCGTTAATAGTGTTTCGGTGGTTGAAGCCGATATAAAGGGGACAGATGATGCGTAAACAAGATTTAGGCAAAGAAGCTCAAGCGGCTCTTAAGTATTATCGCAAGAATCCGAACTCGCTTCAGTGGGTCGCGCTTGATGCTTTTAGGATTTGGTACCCCAAACAGTATTGGCTTGAAGATGGTACTGCCGGTATCGAGACAACGGTAATAGAGTTTCAGCTTAAGGAAGTCAAATGAATTATGCTGGCAAAACTTGGAAGGCGTTTACTAAGTGCCTGAAGTGGGCGCAAGAGGGCAAAACATTTATATATGTTCACCCTGAGTTCGTGGCCATTGATACTGAAACCTGGCTTAAGCTAAACAAGAAGCGCATAGATCATAAGATCGTTTATTTTGAAGAATATCAGGATTGGACGCCAGAAATGCAAGCCGAGCTGGACAAGATTAAAGCACCCAGACCGGACGGCCCTGATCTATTTAGGCAAGAATATTTATGTGATTGGCCAAAAGATAATAATTCAAAGGGGGAGTGATGACACAGCAAGAAGCCATAGACAAAATGATCGCCGGGGATAATATATTCCTGACTGGCGAGCCGGGAGCCGGTAAAACGTATACGCTTAACGAGTTCATACGCTGGGCGCGAAACTCCGGCAAGCGGATAGCAATTACAGCCAGCACCGGTATTGCCGCCAGCCATATTAACGGCCAGACAATCCATAGCTGGTCCGGACTGGGGATCCGCGACACTATTAACGACTGGGAAATTGATAAGATGAGCTTCAAGCCATATCTGCTTGAAAAATATAATGCTTGCGACATTTTGATTATTGATGAGATCTCAATGCTTCATGGCTCGCGGCTCGATATGGTAGATCGCGTGGCCCAATGGCTTCGGCGTACCAAAAAGCCCTTCGGTGGCCTACAAGTAATATTCGTAGGCGATCTATTCCAGTTGCCGCCGGTTACTAAAGGCTCAAGCCGGATTGACTATGTGCATCTGTCGGACGCCTGGAAGAGCGCAGAGCTGGAGACTTGCTACTTAACTGAGCAACACCGCCAGGGAGCTGATGATAATTTACTTAACGTGTTAAGAGAAATGCGGGCCGGTAAGCTAACGGTCGAGTCAAGACAGCGCCTTGCGAGCCGCAAGCTACCACCTGATGATGAGCGTATAACCCGGCTCTATACTCACAACGTAGATGTAGATGCTCTGAATCGGCAGCGCTTATTGCAATTGCCAGGCGAGACGCGGCGCTTCCAGATGATAACTAGCGGCGATAAATACAAGATTGCGGCCATGAAGCGTAGCCTGTTAGTGCCTGAAGTGCTAGAGCTTAAAGTCGGCGCCGAAGTGATGTTTTGCGCCAATAATTTTAATGAAGGCTTCGTCAACGGTACGCGGGGCCGGGTGATCCGGTTCCGAGATAATGGCCAGCCGGTGGTCCACACTACTGACGGTGATGACATCGCGGTCCACGAACATAGCTGGAAGACTTACAGCGACAATGGCCGCCGCGTGATAGCCGAAGTCTCACAATACCCCTTGCGCTTGGCCTGGGCCGTTACGGTCCACAAGAGCCAGGGCATGAGCCTGGATTCTGCCCTGATTGATCTGAGCCAGGCATTTACGCCAGGCATGGGCTATGTAGCCCTGAGTCGCGTTCGAAGTCTTGACGGTCTATATTTAGCTGGCCTAAACGAACAGGCCCTAACTATGGATCAGGATATTGCTAAGTTCGATAAACAATTGAAAGGAGTCGCATGAGAAAACTATTGCGGGGCATACTTCGCAAGATATTACCTAAGCATAAAGATTGGAGATAATTATGCAAAAGGAAGGCAAACCAGTAAACGAAGATCAGAAGTGTAAAAACTGTGGTCATACCCGGCGAAGGCATACCGTTTTTAGTGGCTGCCTTGACTGCCCTGATAATATAGTATGTGAAGGGTTTGTGGAGTGAGTATCCTTGAATTAATCAAGGATCTCGAAGATCCATTAAAGCAGCACGTTCCGGTACAGCGCGCCGAACTTGCTGTTATATTAAAAGCGCTAATAGAGGTAATGGACTGATGGAAGCAAGCAGAATTAGTCTTGGTGGGAAGATATACGATCTAAATCATTTAAATAAAACCAAGAAAACTAATTTGCGGCGCAAGCTAATAATTGAATACATACAATCAAAGCCAGCCGGAGAATATATCAAGACCGGAGAATTACAGCGCGTAGGTCAGTTTAGTACCAGCGCTAATGCTCACTCCTTCGTAAAGCGTATGATCCGCGATGGCGTCATCATGAAGCACGAAGGCGACAAGCCTAGGAGTATATATTATTCGGTGGTTGGATCCGTCCGGGTTAAGAAACCGGCTAATAGCGAGCCGTCGAATCTAGACCCTGAAGTCGTTGAGGGTAGACATAACCCAGATATTAACGGCTTCGTAGCTGATATGCAAAAGCTAGGTGTGAAGTTCACGATCACGATTACCAATGAAAATGTTGTAAAAGAAGCCTAAAGAAACTATTGACATATTTTAATATATTTGATAGGCTTAAGAGGTTCAGCAAGGAACGCTAAACAGAAAGGTGGTCGAGGGTGAAAAAAATCGAAGTCAAACACATTCCATCTACTCACAAGATCAAAGTTCGCGTGAAGTAATGGACCACGCGCTGCTAGAAATCGGCTTGCCGGTTAAATGTAGGACTTGCGGAAAGCGCGGCTTCGTTAAACCCGGCACCGACCACGACGGCTGGTGGCGCATCAAGCTCCTGGGTAAATCCAAATGGTATTGCCCGGACGACGCGCCAAAGGGCCAAGCGATGCATCAAAGCATTGAAGATCGCTACCGGACCCCGGAGCCAGTCGCGGAGTCGCCAAGCGTCGAAGAAGAACTTTATAAATTATTAGATTAAGGAGAGATATGACCGCAAACCAATCAACGCAATTAGTAAAGAATCCGAACACCAAAAAGGCGGTGGCGGCTTTACGCAAATATGCCAAGCTGGAAATGCAGCTCAAGGCCGCCGAGAAGGAAGCCAAAGAAGCTACCGAAACTATCAAACAGGCCATGATAGACGCCAATGTGCCTAAGATCGAGTTCGATCCAGAGCTAACCGGGATTACAGGCTACATCACCCTGGCGTCGCGCACCAATTATAAAGTTACTGATCCGGACGAGCTTGATGACCAGTTCAAAAAGCTGGCTCCTGACACCGAGAAAATCAAGGCCCAGCATACGCTTACTGGCGAGTTGCCAGCCGGTGTTGTTACTACCGAAACTCAGTACATCACTAAGAAGATAGAGCTGGCAGAATAATGTCGGACACTGGACGCCACTCACCACGCGAAGCCGAAACCTCGATAGGTATAGCAGTTCTGGCTATACTAGCTATTGCTGCGATACTTTTGGTTATTTTTGGAATCCGACTGGCCTGGCTTAATTGGACACCTTGCAGTTGGCATAATGTTAAAGACGCGCCGGTTCGGTGCATAAACGAAAGGGTTGATATGGCGGAAGCTAAATACACACTTAAACTCTACACCGGCGTTGGCTCCGGCGTATACAAGCATGGCACCATCGTTAAGGTCGTGGACGGCAAGCCTGTCGTTGTAGGCCATTTTGACGACCAGAGCGGCAAGGACTACCCTGGCACCGTTCAGATCGAAGAGGTTAAGCAATGACCATCGAGCAAGCCAAAAAACTTCAATGGGGAGCCCGGCTAAAGCCGACACCTCACCAGCGCAGTACGTTTAAGCGGCGCGCTATGGTTGATGGTATTTTTCTTGGCCTGGACAGAGAAAAGCGTGCCATTAAAGTTGTCAAACAAGGCTGTACTACGCCCGAAGCCTGGGCGCCTGTATTCTGGCGTCCAAAAATAGAAGTAATTTAAGAAGGAGAGCTAAATGTTTATTCGCAGGAAAAACTACAATCAAATTATTAAGCGCCTGGACCATCTGGAGCGCCAAACTAAAACGCATGGCGAGTTTTTGCACCGGGACTACTCTAAGCTACGCTCTGACAATGATCGCCTTAAGGCGCTCGAAGACACAATTGGCCAAGATGCCCCAAGCGTCATGGACAGTATGTTGGCTCATTATTTTGCGGGCTTTGCTGGTCGTGTATCAGCTAAAGGCAATCTTAAAAGACTTACGCTTATTGAAAAGGTCGAACAGATCATGGACCATCTGGACCTAGTCGAAAGACACACCCAGGCCAGCGTCAAGCTCGCTAAAAAGCCTGAGCCAGCAAAACGTAAAGCAGTCAAGAAGGGCGGTAAAAAATAATGGCAACCTTTTATCCCGAAGATGACGATCTAGATCTAGAGCGCGAGCTTGAACGGGCTGACGAAGCGTTAGATATGATGGCTCGCGATATGCGTGCTGGCGAAGAGCGCAGACACCGTTTGCGTAAGCAAATAGCCAAAAAACAGCTTGATCCACTAGTAGCTAAGGCAATAGAGCTTGCTCACCAGTCCGGCCAGCTCTTAGGGGCAAACGAAGGTCTTGGCCGTAAGATTGAAAACCTGGTCAAGCGTATCGAAGTCCGCGATCAAGAGATCGAGCGGACCGCGGATCGTGATGACTGGAAGGCTCGCGCTCTAACGGCTGAAGCTACTATTGAGAGAAGTAAAAAGCGAAGGAGAAAGTAATAATATGGCCCGATTAATATTTGTGCTGGGACACCCCGGCACCGGCAAGTCTACCAGCTTGCACAAACTGAAAAACGACGAGGTCGCCTATATTACGGCTACCGGCAAGGAGCTACCGTTTCGCAATAGCATCAAGGCTCATACCGTTAAAAGTATGGAAGAGGTGGTTAAGATGATCCAGGCCGCCAAAAAGCCTATTGTCGTTATTGATGACGTCAATTACCTATTTACTAAAGAAGTCTTTGGCGCATCGGAAAAGACCGACAAGTGGGACGTCTATGATAAGATCTCGAAGGACTTTTATAAGATTGTCCAGGCAATTTTGAATAAAGACACCGAGCAAAACTTCTACCTGTTCGGCCACTTGGAAGACCTGGAGTCTAAAACCCTGGCGCTTAAGACGTTGGGCCAGGCTACACGCAAAAACAATAATCCGGAAGGCTGGACCAATATTGTATTCCAATCTGCGGTCGAGCTGGACGAGTTCGTCTTTAAGGTCAAAACTGACGGTACCGGCGTAAAGTCGCCAATGGATATGTTTGATGCGGCTACCGTTCCTAATGACCTTAAGGTCGTAAATGATAAAATTAATGCTTACTATAAGGGGGATAAAAAATAAATGGCAGGATTATTTGACGACATAATTGATAACGTAGGCGAGCCGTTCAAGGGCGGCAAAGGCTTCGAATACGGCACGCATGAAGTGATTATCGGTGAAGTGGAAGCTACCGAAAAGGACGTTAAAGCCACTAAAGGCGCTCCAATCATCAATATTACCGTTGCGGATCCAGATGACGGCGACAAGACCGCTATCTGTACTCTGTACTTCCATACCGAGGGCGGCGCTCAGATGGCCGTTGCTAAGGTACTAGGTATTCTGGTCCATAATGTCGGTGAAGAGAAGAAAGACACCGTCCGCAATCTGGGCCGCAAGCTGTTCGCTGACATCAAAGATCTAGCTGAAGCGCGCGACGTGGCTGCCAAGTTACTTACTGACAAAATGATCGGTAAAAAAGCCTTCCTAGTCGCGGAGCCACAGGGCAAATATAAAACTACCAGCTATGGCGACATCTGGCACTACGCGGCCAAGCCACAAGGCGAGCCGGAAGATGAAGCTCAAAAGGTTGCTAAAGATGTAGGCGGCTCAGTGGTTGATAACTCTGACTTGCCAGACGACCTGGATATTTAGCATGGCGGAGAAGAAACGAAAACGCCAAACTCAAGCTGGCTTCATCGGGGTCAATCTTGCAAAGGGTGGCGACATGACTATATTTAACAGGCTGGAAAAAGAAGTTCAATCTGATCCGGAGCTGGACCGCAGTAAAGTGGTCCGGCTGGCGCTTAAAGAATACTTCGAACGGCGTGATGCTCAAGGCCAGGAAGAGTTTAAAAAGAAGGTTCAAAAAGAACTGAATAAATAGGGGGCGGTATGGCCGAGAGGGTACGGTCGCTTGCCTATCAGACAGAGCAACGCCGGTATAACTTTATCCGGATCTGGCAGAAACGCTATGCTCATATGCTGGCTCGTCAACGCGGAGTGGCGAGCCATCAGAGCAACGGCGCTAAGGGCAAGCCAATTTGCACACAAGAAGAGTTCATAGCCTGGTGTAAGGACTTTCAAAATCTAAATGTTTTCATAACACTTTATTTTGACTGGGCAGCTAACGGATTCAATCGCTGGGATTCACCCAGTATTGACCGTATAGATCCAAAAAAAGGGTATACTTTAGATAATATCCAGTGGCTCAGTTTTGCTGACAACTGCGAGAAAAACGATAAGGACCCTATTACTCACAGGACTATGATAAATGGCTGAATTAGGTAAAAAACGCAATCCGGGCATCTTAGGATATGACCCGGCCAAGGCTGGCAAAGACCGAGCTGTCGTCCAATACCACTGTCCGCATTGCTGGTTTGCTCATCGAAATAAAAGCGTGCTAGGGCGGCACATTAAACAGGAACACTGGGATCTAGCGCAAGCAAGCTAGTCGCATACCACAGATATAGTGTCGTGCAAAAGCATTAGCGCAGGGGTAGAATAGAGGGTACCAATGGCAGAAGACGAGAAAGACATAGCGAAGAAGTCGGCTGAAGAGCTTACTAACACCGAGCAAAAAATGTCGCTTAAACAGCGTCAGGCTCAGTTAATTAAGCAAAAATATCGAATAGTCCGATTCAGGGGCGCGGTCCTGTACCGAGCCAACGAGGGCTGGGAGCCGCTATCTTATGATGAGTTTGCCCGGATCTGCTATACCGTTCATGGTGCTGGCATACGCCAAACCCAGATCAAAGACCTTCAACACTTATTTTTTACTAGCTCCGAAGATCTCACTAAATATGCTCACTATATAGCCATGCCTAATGGCCGAGTTTGGAATATGAAAACGCTCAAGTTTACGACCAGAGTAGCGGCCGAAGACTGCGTCTATACTACGGCAGTCAATCCAACAGATGGCAATTCACACCGGGAGTGGCTAGAAGAAGTTACGCTTGGCGACTCTGATCTGGCCGACGATATTATTAAAGCAATCGCGCCAATATTTATGCATAAAAAGCCGTTCGGCGTGTTCTGGTTTTTGGGCAACGGCGCTAACGGTAAATCAACCACGCTAAAGGCGCTGTACGCTATATTCGGCTCCGAAGCGCCGTACACGCACAATCGCTGGTTTAGCCAGCTTACGGTCCGGCAGATCGAAGACGAGCGCGATACGCCAATGATTAACGGCAAGCTAGGCAATGTCTGCCTGGAGTCCAACGACGGCCACGTCAAAGACACTGGCGGCTATAAGAATCTGGCCGAGCATAGCACTTTTAACGTCCACAAGTTTAACAGCCAAGACGGTGTTCAGGTAGACGGCAACGTCCACACGATCTTCAACGCCAATAATATTCCTACCTTTGCCGACAAAACCCAGGGTGTCCGGCGCCGCACCTTCACTATTCCATTTAAGGCGTCATTTCCGCAAGACAGTACCTTCGATGAAAGACTTTTTGCCAAAGAGAACTTTTTATCAGACCTGTTAGGCGAAATACTTGAAACGACAGTAGCTATCAAAAAAGCTAGCTACAGCTACGACTTCAGCGAGCAAACCCTGAAAGCCAAGGAAGACTATGACGAAGAGGTCAACACCGCCGAGACTTACTTCGAAGAGCTGGTTGCTACTGATATCTGGGGCTTCACAAACTTTACCGAGCTGGCTAAGGACTATCAGCGCTGGTGCGACGAGCGAAGCTATACGGCCCTAGGCAAAAAAGCCATCGCGCACGCCGCTAAAATTATGGAGTTTGAGCGCGCGTCCTTCCGACAAGACGGTAAACTAATTACTAGGTACGTCCATAATGGCTGGAATCCGGAAGATCTGACAGAGCTACATCAGCGCTGGGGTATGTTCCAAAAGGCCGGCAGCGATATTGAATTAAGCGTCAAAGAAGATACTATTGATAATACATACCAACAGTTAATGGCGAATCTTTAATGGCTAGTCTAAAAACCAGATTTGAAGAAATAATACACCTTGACTGGGGTGAGTTTATCGCTCTGGAGCAAGACAAAGGGGCCAGCGTGGACGACGTGGTACTCTGTTCCCTGGTCCGGGTCTGTGCCGACACTGATGACATTGCCGCTATAAAGCTGGCCTTCGACCGCATTGATGGCCTACAAGATACACTTATCGAGATCAAAGTTCCTAAGTTTTACACCCGGTATGTAAACGCTAAGGAGATCGAGCAAGGTCCGAAGCAAATAGAAGCCCCTGAAGGCGCTAAAGCCAGCGAACCGGCTAGTTATGACCCTGCGACCGCAAAACTGCGCGAGACGCTAAAGGAAATGCGTAAGATGCCGCGTGATGTGATCCGGGTAGTCAAACTTTATAAAAAGCGAATTGAAGACGGTAAGCCAGTCGAGCATAAGCCAAAGGTGAAGTCGGTGATCGTGGCTAATTTACTCAAGCACGTTACTAAGGGCCGGTTCCGGGCCATCGAGCTAGTATTCGATCAGATTGATGGTAAGCTGCCAAAGGCCATTAATTTGCTTGGCGGCGATGATGTTTATGTGGACGACTATACCGAACTGGTGGCCCCTTCGCACGCCCAGTTAGACGAAAAAGGCGTTTACTATGCGGAGAATAAAGCCATGACTGCTGGCTGGCTGCGCGGCTTCGCTCAAAGTCAGAAGGGGCTGGAGATCCTGGCCGAAGGACTGGATAATGACTGAGCGGCAATTACAATCTAAGATTATCAAATACCTTAAGGGAAAGGGGTGTTATGTCATCAAAACAGGGGGAGTCGGTACACCAGATGGTTGCCCGGACATTATTGCTCTATGCGGTGGTCTGTGGTTTGCGCTTGAAGTTAAAGGTAGTGCGCGTTCTAAATATCAACCCCTTCAGAAAATTACGCTTGAAAGGCTTAATAATTGGTCTTACGCTAAAGTGGTATATCCTGAGAATTGGCCAGAAATTAAAGAAGAACTGGAATTAATGCTGTGAGGTGGCTTCGATTTTTATTACCTAGCTGTCCAAACGAAGATGACGGTAAACTACACTTTGACCACTATGAATTAATGGGCCAAGTGTCTATTTGGAAATGTGATAGTTGCGGGGAGCTTTGGTTTTGATTACCTGGCATGACGTCATACAGGGCAGTCCTGCCTGGAAACTGCTGCGAAAGGGCCTGTGGACCGGCTCAACGGCCATTAGGCTGCTCCAGGGCAAGCAATTGCTGCCAGACTCAGATTGGAGCGGCAACGACGCCACAAGGCGTGGCCACGCGCTAGAAGTGGCGGCAATTCGTGAATATGAGCGCAAGTATCGAGTTAAAGTCCAGCGCCCAGGCTTTGTAACAAATAGCGTCTATCCGAACGCCGGCTACAGTCCGGACGGTATTGACCGGGCCTGGCTGCTTGAGTGCAAGGCGCTAATTGAAATGCGCCACAAGGGGCTTATATCTGATAAAATGCCACTCTCAGATCTTCAGGGCATTATCGCCAGTAAAATACCGCTTCAGTATAAGGTCCAGATATTTTTCGGTATGATTATCACCGGCAAGCGTAAGGCGCGGCTGTTGGCTTTCAATCCTGACATCGTGGATCAGGAGCAATTAATTGTCGTGGAGATCGGTTATGACCGTCTAATAGGCGACAATATCCGGCGCAAGCTGCGGCTTGATATGAAAAAGCGCCAATCTGTTACGACTGACGCTTTGGCTTAAGTTTTCTTAGTATTGCGGCGCTTGGTAGCTCTTCAAAAAAAAGCTCAAACGGTATTGTCTTGCTAATAAAACTACTCCTATTTAGCATATCCATTATACCACTTATCTTGCACCCTATCTTAGACCCCTACTTGCACCCTATTGACAGCTACCCCTGTTACTGCTATAATTGCAGCAGTGGTCGCCCCTTCGAATATCAGCGTTCCAAAATTGCTATTCTCTTGAGGGGCGGCTTTATTTTTGCAAACAAAAAGCCCCTCTTTAGGTGAGGGGCGGCTGTCAGGTGAGTATATTCCCTGTTTTTTCAACGACTTTTGTTTTAGATACGTTACCCTGTTTGAGAGATTCCGCAAAGGTGGAGTTTAGTTAAAGGTACAATACTCGAAATAATTTAAGCATAACCATTAGAGTTATGCTATACTGACTTTGTGAGTTGGCGTCTTGTAAAGGCGTTTTAAAACAAACAAAAAAGACCGCTATGCGAGGGCGGTCTTTTTTTATGAGTCAGATTATCCGCGAGAAACAACGCGCGAGTCGCCATCACCGGCCGTTCCGCCGCCGGCTTTACCAGCCAGGGTAGATAGACCGATTCCGTTCAAGGCACCAGCGATGCCTTCTGCGATAGTTACGTCAGTAACGCCTAGGACTTGATCGAGCGCACCTACTACCGCACCTACGATGAGCGCGACTATGATTGTTACCGCACCATTGACGGCCGGCACAAACATTTTAATTATCTGGGTGATGGCTACCACTACCAGACCGATAAATATTACTGCTTCCATAGATTCTCCTTTACTTATTTAAGAACGGAAAGAACTCTTTTATTTTAGCAATAAATGCATTTATTTGCGCTAGTGCTGCTTCGATAGCTGTAAGCCGTTTATCTTGAGCTTCATCGCGCGGCGAAACAGGAGCTTCGGGCGGGATCAAAAGATTGGCCTTTTGAACATCATCGCCACAGCTAGTAGCCATGAACTGGCTATGTAGGTATCGAGTCAGGCCAGGGTACATAGTGTCTAGCTCTTTAAGCACGTCCAAAACGCTGTTTTTGGTATCGGGATTAGTGTCCACGTCTGGATCAATTTCAATACCAATCTTATCGTTACCCTGCGGCCCGGCGTGGTAGGCGCGATTTTTCAGGCTAACATTTTGGATCTTGCGCTTGCCACTAATAGTAATGTGCGGCGCGGTCGTGTTTTCTTTGCCAAAATGATTAAGACTGGATTGAAGCGTATCGCGGCCATCAGTCCCTAGGTCATGAAGCACTACGCCAGTAGGTTTGGCAGGGAAGTTGCCGACTTCATAGTTACTAGGGTGAGCAGGGATAACTTCGGTAATAGTTTTAAGCTCTTTTTCAAAGGTAGGAATTGGCTCTGGTTTTGGTACCGGAATTGGCTTAGCTGGGGTTAGGTCCTGCAAGCCAGTAGTGTCGGCGCCACCATGAAAAGCGCCAGAGTAGAAGTAGTTGCCGGAAGTACCGACAAACCAAATGTCGTTACCGTTGACCATTTCACCTTTAACAAAGCCCTTGAAGTTCCAAGGATCTGTATCAAATGGCTCTTCCTTGATAAGTGTCCCTGCGGCCGTTGAAGGCGCTGAACGGCGGTTTACGCCATCAGGGTTAGAGAGTCGGCGCTGATGTGGCTCTAGGCCAGCTCTAGGATCTGCGGCGGGGGTAGGCGTAGGTGCTGGCTTAGGCTGATATGCGCCAGCTAGCCACTCGGCAGGAGCTTTAAAGCGAGAGAAGGAAGTAGGATAGATGCCTTCATCATTGATGTCCCAGTGGCAATGATCGCCAGTAGACAGGCCAGTAGACCCAGCGTAAGCAACGATATCGCCTTCTTGAACAGAGCCATTTTGACGAGCAAAAGCGTTATTGTGCATCTTACGGTGCATAAACTGGCCGTCAAAAATACAAACCATATTACCACCAGTAGGAGAAACAACATTGGTCAAGACGCCGCTAATAGGGGCGTAAACAGGCCGGCCTTTTGGGACGGCATAATCTACGCCAGAGTGTCGGCCAAACTTAGCATAAGAGTCAGGTACGCCAAACTCAGTGGTTATTGTGTAGGGTGCATTTACTGGTCGCCTGGGCATAATTATCTCCTTATGCTTGATTTACTCGCATTATAGTCCTATCGCCTTTAATAGTCCACCGACCACCGGTAACTGGTTGAGCGTGGTGCTATCATCTTCTGGGGGCGGATTGTTGGTCGTATTGTTCGTGGTGTTATTGGTAGTATTGTTAGTTACAGAGGGGGAAGTAGTGGCTCCAGGGACGCCAATATTGCTAGGTTGCCGACTCTGAGGTAGGGTCATGCTGGGACTACTAACGCCGCTATCTTGAAGCTGTTGCTGCAAGATATTAATCTGATTCTGGTAATACTCGATCTGCTGATTAATATCGGTAGGCTGAGGGTAGATCTTATAGATGTTACTCTCGCGGCAAACAGTTTTTTGTATGCCGTATTTCACATGAAAATCTATACAAAACGCCATCTTGTAGGTGCCAGGCGTATGCCTGAAGTCGCTAGCACGCAATACCTTGTTTTCGCAGTCAGTTCGAATACTGCCGCCAATTTCTTTAGCAAAGACCTTAGTTTGGGTGCCGCGTGGATCCACATCGCGATAAATATAGACGGTCAGGGCGCCATCATAGGTGTAGTTTTCTTGATGCTCGCGGCAGACCTTAAAATATACGTCTTCGCCAGCACGCGAGTTCTGAACGTCAAATGCGGTGTAGTTAATATAATTAGAGGGGTCGGAGTTTTCGACTCGCCATTTATCAATCTGGACCGCCAAAACGCCAAAGAGAATAGCCAGCGTTACTACTGGCAAGGCACGCACTAAAAACACCTTCATTACGTTGACTATAACTTGGCCGGTTTTACGCATTATCTTTTCCCCCTAAAGATGCTTTTAATAATATCCGCGATCTGATCCGGGCTAAGCCCTACAGCCACCCCTAATAGGCCGGCTGGTACCCAGATTGGAATATCAGATGTAGGGGTTAGCTGATCTACCACCACGACTACAACCACCGCAATAATGGCCACGATCTGTAGAATACGAGCATAGTTATCGAGTACGACTTCTTGCTGAACTTGTTTTTTATTTTTAGCTTTCTTTGCCATAGCGCTGTACCACCTTGAATAATTCGTATTTGACTAGTAAACCACATACGAATCCTGCGGTGAAAGCGATTATGATAAAAATTAGCTCTTCCATAGTTTTAGTATGCGCCCTGTACGGTGATTTGACTGTTAGATTTCAGGCTAATCACGACCTAATACCACTATCTCACTTTCAGAGGCAAACGTACCACCTGCAATAGTGTTTATTTGAATGCTAGTAGCCTGTTCGTTTTTGGCCCACTGATTATAAAACAGGCCAGGCACCTGCCAGGCGCTAGGACTATAAGCCGTATAATACCCATTAATAAATGATAGCTTAGGCTGACCTACTTTATTAGTAATCTCAATATGGCCATTATAGCGATCACCAGGAGAGAGGTTATTGATATCCATATAATGGGCGTTTTGGCCGGTGTCATGACCGCGAACAGGGCCAGCGCTGTCTGGCTGGGAATAAGTGTCAGAATAGCTATTAGTGCTATCGTTGTTATAGCGCATTAACTGCCGAAGTACGGCTGTTTGCGCCACGGTAAATACCATTACTTTTAAGAAGTTACGAGGGGGGAAGTTAACGCTAAAATTAGTAACGCCAGCTAGTAATTTAGTGCGACCAATTTCTTCAAAGAAAAATGGAGTTTGTTCAACCGTTAGCGGATAACGGTTATAAATCCTGTTATTAAGCACATCATAGCCGCTTTGAGTGATAGAGGTAATTGTTGAGCCATTTGTAACGACCTTAGCTAAGCGCATACGGCCGGCAGCTAGAGTAAAGCCAGTAGTAGCGCCATTGGCGACTTCTGTGTAATAAAGGGTGCCGGTACTATCAATATCAACGTAGGTGTCGCGGTTAGCGATATAGGCGCGGTTAGCTACGCCAGTCTTGGTGCGGCGAAGGCCGCTCATGTAATAAACAATATTAGAGAAACTGGCGGTCAAAAGGCTAACCAGAGCGATGACACCGCCTGAAGCTACAAAATTATTAGGAGTTAATTCGCTAGGCTTATAAAACTCGTCGAGAGAGGTAGTTAGGAGCTTGCCATCGTCCTGATGCGCGGCCCCTAAAATATTAGCGAGGTTGTTAGCGTACTCGGTGATTGGTCGAATTATAATAATGTCGCCGACGTCGCTGCCGTTATCGGTGTAGCCTGGCGCGATCTGGTCAATCTCAAGATCGCTGCCGTCCACATGGCCGAAAAAGTCCACCGCAGTATCTTCGGAAATAACGGTTATCTCTTCGCTAGTTACTGGATCAATAAAGGTGTGAGGTGTACCCATGCTGCCAGCAAACTTGGCCGGTATGCCCTGGACGGTGTTTACTTCAATAGTGGAAGCGCCGCCAGACCGGGCCGTCTGGACGGTAGCAACGCTGGCATTACCGGATCCATCACTTGCTTTAAGATAGGCGATTGATTGCATAGCTTAATAATATAACAAAAGAGGGCTAACTGGTAGCCCTCTTATGCTTTTTTGACCGCTAGGGTTAGGAGTTTGAACGCTCCAGGGTAGCGATGGCTTTAGCCTTCAGTCCGAAGACGAAGACGTCGCCGCGAGCGCGAAGCTGCAACTCGGAGCCACCATGACCCGGTACGTCCTTGATGAGCTTCATGCCACTTCCGGTAGCAGGATCCATCTTAGGAGTAACGCGGACCACAGCGCGCTTGTCGGCAACCACGATATCCATATTCGCAGGGAACAGGGTATCTTCGGTTTCGACAACGACCACGCCGTCTAACTGGCCCAGAACACCGTTTTTACCGGCGGTGTAGCCAAGATCAGAGCCATCGAAGGTCGTAATCAGGGCCTTTAGGGTGTCAGAGAAGGCGTAAGGTACCCAGGCAATGCTATTGTCAGGGGTGCCGCCACCACGCTTAACCTTAGTTACGGTGTTGAAGAACTTGAGCTTGATGCTATCGGTCGAGCTATTCCAGAAGACCTTATTAGCGACTGGACGAGCAGCGATAATTTTGGTCAGGGCATAAGCGTCGAAGTCTGGGATAAACTTCTCGTAAACCCAAGTTTTGGCGAACTTACTGGCCAGAGACGCAATAGGAGTATCTTGCTCCAAAGTGTCCTGAATACGCAGGAACTTGTATTTGTTGTAGGCCAGGGTCATGTCCTGCTTATCAGTTTCGGCCAGGGTTACAGTTTGTGAAATTGCTGTTTCGTCGTAAGTACCGAGCGAACCACCGCTAATATCGTAGTTCAACAGACGAACAGTCTGGGCAGACGTAAAGTCTACACCGTTAGCGTTTAAATGACGAGCAACATAGGACTTCTTCTCGATAGGGACATCGAGGATCGAAGCGGTCTTAATACCGTATTGAGATGGCATAAAGCAATCCTTTCAAAATCTAAATTAAATTATTTGTCTCGTCTTCTGTTATGCTAAGAATACCACAAGGATTATAGGTCAAGCAAATATTATGCAAATACCGGCTCACCGCCTACCATTACGCGATTATCAGCAAGAAATTGTAACGGCTCTCGACTCTCCTGATCTTCGCCAGGCGGTGCTAGTCGTGGCCCGACGCGGTGCCAAAACCTATACTGTTTTCGTCGAGCATATTATTCCAGCTATGGTCAAAGAGACGATGAACGTCGTTATCGTTTACCCTACTGCCAAGCAGGGCTTCAAAAACTTCTGGACCAACATCGAAAATGACGGCTTCAAGACCCTGGATCACATACCTAAAGAGCTAGTCCAGTCCCAGTCCAATACCGAAGACGATATGCGTATTACGCTAATTAACGGATCAACGCTGTTTGTCCTGGGCGCGACTAATGCCGAAGCCCTGCGCGGTGCCAACGCTAAGATTTACTTCTTCGATGAGTTCGTGGACTTGCCAAGCGGTGTCCTGGGTGTAGTCCGGCCAATCACCAACCGCAATGGCGGTAAAATTATCATTGCCAGCACCCCTAAGCAAGACGGTATCTCTGGCGGCACGTTCAAGAAGCTCCATGAAGCTGCCAAGACCAGACGCAAGCAGTACACCTGTTTTATCCCTGGCGACAGGTTTATGACCCCTGAAGAAATGGAAGAGCTGCGCCAGGACTATATTGATGAATACGGCAACGACTTCCTTTATAGGCAGGAGATCCTGCTTGACTGGGGCCAGTCTTCGACCGCCAGCTACTACGGTGAAATTATGGGCAAAAAAGACAAGGACGGCACTATCGGCCTTCACCCCTATAACCCGGCCTATCCGGTGTTTACTGCCTGGGATCTGGGTAAGTCGGATAGTATGGTCCTGGGCTTCTTCCAGTATTTTAAAGGCGTGCCGCGCTTAATAGATCTTATCGAGATAAACGGCTCGAATATCGAAGCGATGGCTGACGAGCTGAAGGCCAAGTCTGAAGCGTTGGGATATAACTACGGCTGGCACTTCTTGCCGCATGACGGCACCGTATCAAGCCTAAACGACGGCAAAAGCCGCATCGAGACTTTGCACAAAAAGGGTATCACAAACGTCTCCACGCTCAAGCGTGAAAGCGTCTCTATTGGTATAGGCTACGCCGAAAGCTGGCTACCAAAACTGCTAATCAATCTGCCGACTACCGGCGACTTAAGCCGCAAGCTACGCATTTATCGTAAGAAGTTTAACCCGCATACTGGCGATTACATCGGTCCAGACCATAAGAGCCAGAGCCACATAGCTGACATGATTCGCTATCTAGCTACTGCTCTACACCATTTCTTTAACGAAAAAGGAGAGTTTATACTCTCCTCTTCGGTCGCTCAAGAGACTTATGAGTCTGACTTAGCTACTGTTAGTTTTTCTTCGGTTTAGCCGTCGAAGTTTTACCATCAGTTTTTGGCGCGTTTACTTTATCGCCATCAACTTTAACGGTTGTGTCTGACCCTTCAGGCGCCTTAGAAACTTCAGGCTTAACTGGAGCTTTGGGTGCTGGCTGCTCTTCGTCGTCTTCTGGCGGTAGCAGATCTGCATCGTCTACGTCCAGGGGTATGTCTTCTGGCTCTGGCTGTGCATCGGCCGGAGTAGGCTCAGGCAAAGGGGCCGGAGTCGCGACTGCTGGTGCGGCTGGCGCTGGCTCATTTTCTGGCTCTGAGATAGCGCGCAAGTAGGCAGCTTCATACGGAGCGCTATTTGACTCTTGCTGTTCATTATAGGCAGCCACTTGGTCGCCATAGATGGCATAAAGAATCTTGGTGGTAGTTACCTTTTGACCGCCGCCTTCGCGAATAAGGTCGCGCATACGAGCGCTGTCCCTACGAAAAGCGCGAACTGCGCGGACCCACTCAGGGGCTAGACGCCAGCCATAATCTTGATCGCGCGAAGCGTTAATGCCCATGTCTGAGCTGTTGATGTAGCCTTGGATCTGGGCTTCTAGTTTTGCATAGCGCGTCTCATCACTTTCAATGTTGTAAAACGCGACGCCTTTGGGTTCTGGTATGTTTTGCATATTATTCTCCTTAATTTGGGTTAGCTAATTCTTTTGCGACTTGCTGGGCAAAGTCATTTGGATCGTTTACTGGCGAAGCTCCGCCATCACCTGAAACGTCTAGGCGATCATCTGCGCTAGGGGTAGGTGGAGCTGGGGGAGTTTCGGGAGCTGCTACCGGAGCTGCTGGGGCCGCCACTGGAGCAGTCCCCGGCTGGCCCTGAGCGTGTTCATAGGCTAGGCGATATGGATCAAGGACCAGATCGTAAAACTTCTGCATATCTGGAGCCGACAAAATAACATTTTTCTCTTCGTCGGCTTTAACCATTTCCTTATAGGCGTCCCAGACCTGTTGCTGAAGCGCGGGCCATTGCTTAAATATAGGCTCGTATTTCTGCAATACAGCGATGCCGTCTTGCTTAAACTTATTCGTGTTTTCGGCAATAACCCTAGCGTCATCTTTGATTTTTGCCACTTTTTGATCGAGCTTGTATTGCTCATTGATTAACCACTGGTGAGCTTCGTCTGTAGACATAGTGCCGCCAGATGCTTCGACCACATCGGCTGGGGTACGAAGTTCCCGGCCGCTCTCATCTACCAAGACGTTCGATAAACCTTCAGGATAGTAGGCGTTTAGAACCTCTTGGGTAGTAGCTTCAAGGACCTGGGCAGACGTGCGATCTTCATTTCGTATTTCACTGATAATAGATCTAAGCGAGTCTTCGGTTAGGGGCTTTGGCTCTTCTGGCGCCGGTGGCGTCTCTGGAGTCTCAGGCGGTTTAGGGTTTTCTTGCGGCGTCGGCGCATCACCTGGTTGGGGTGTAGCTTCTTCCCCCTCTTTTTTAGGTGGCTCGGCTGGTGGCTGCTCATTAGGTGTAGGCTCCTCTCCTGCTGGTTTTGGCGGCTCTATTGGGGCCGGTGCCGGTGGTGTAGCAGGATCCTGTGGCTGGGCAGCCGGAGCTGGTGCCGGTGTAGGTACTACTGGTGGCGTCTCTAGCGCTGGATCTGCGCCAAAGTTTTCAAAAGCCTTGTCGAACTCGTCGTGATCTGTATCAGACATTATCTATCCCCTTTGCTTTATTACTAATTTCTTGTTTAATATTCCGTAAATGCATAGCCACGCCTTTGTGAATTGCCATCTCATCGAAGGCGGCTATTTTCTGTGCTGGCGTGGCATTTTGGGGAAGTTCTAAGACGTCAAAACTATTATGCTTTGCTATTTCCGTATCACAATATTCTAGCAAGCTCAAAACAAGAGCATGATCGTCCTGCGGCGCGCTGTTGTCGCCGGCTGGGTCAGCCATCGCATGATCGCTAACGTGATAGGGTAGGTCTTCTGTCGGTTCTGCCATAACTGCTTATAGTTTTACCTTACTGCATTGGCGGTGTCAAACCGGGTTGAGGTTGAACAGGGGCGGCAGGGGGAAGGTTATTAATTGCTGTAGATAGTTCTGGCGCAGTTTCATCAAGTAACTTATCTTCGACCAGTTTCTTTTTGGCGACAGCTTCAGGGTCGTTAGGATCGGTACTCTGGCTAATAGCCACGACAGCGTCTTGCAAGTCGCCGCGCTTTTCGTTGCTCCAGTCTTCCTTGCTCATAGTCGTATCTACGGTTGCATCAATTTTTTGGATATATTCATAAAGCTCGTTCCAGTTGACCCTTAGCGCATTAGGGTTCTTAGGGTCTGGGAAGGCATCAGGGTTAAGTCGCAAAATATCTTCGCGAGTCTGGTCGCTAACATAAATAACACCTTCACCGTCCTGTTCAGACAGGTAAAGGTCCAAGCCAGCGATAACGTACTGGCGCAAAAACTCTTCCATGATGTTAGTAACTTGCTGGATAGCATCATCAATACCCTGTTTTTGAGCCTGGGCGCCGGTACCAGTTTTGGCATCACCGATGGCGCCAAGAGACTGCCCAGGGTTCATGCCCATCATGTTTTGAATCTGCTTAGTAATTTCCTGGCTAATAGTCGGATATTGCTGCGCGGTAGAGGTATCAAGGGTCAGGAGCTTAATGCTGGCATTAGAGTCCGTAGAGGTGATAACACCACCGGATTTAAGCGTGGCAGCGCCAGTAAATAGGCCCATTTTAACCATCGTAGGCTTGCTGTTGTAGAGCCAGGTAGTGGCCACATTTTGGCGTAGAGCCATCAAGAAGTTCTGGTTAGGACTTGCTAGGCGGACCCGGCTATCACCAAACGGCGACAGTTCGGCTGGATCAATAACCAGAAATAGCGTGCGAGGGTAGCCAAACTTCGAACGATTGACTACAGTACGGAGCCTTTGGTTGATCGAAGGGCTAAAAGTAACGATAGGCTGGCTTTTATCGAGGGGTTTGCGGACTATAAGATCATAGCTATCGGTGTTAAGACTGATTTTATCCTGCTCCATAGGAGTAATATAGTCAGCATAATCTGCCGCGCCGTTACTGTCCGGGCCAATAGCGATAAGAGCCTGAAGCGCTGGCAAGTTCCAAGTGCTGGTGCCTTTTCGCTTTTTGCTCTCGCGCTCATAGATAGACTGGAGCTTGGTAGGCGTCATTTTGATACGGATATCAGTGAAGGGACTTAAACTACCGTCCTGTATGCCAGCTTCAACCGCAAAGTCGTTAAAGTGAATAAGTCGCGGCGTTACACCAAACTGACCAAACATTTTAGTTGTACTGATCTCAAATACGTTAAAACCGCGTGAGAGCGCGCCGCGTCCGCCAAGGTGCAAAATATTAACCAGTCCCTTAGCAAAGGTATTCGGATTAAGAATCACGTCATCTACTAAGTGCTGGCAAGTAATAGCTTCAACGGTACTGCGAGAGCCGTTAATTGCCATCGAAACATGAGGGATTTGCTTAACGGCAGTTCGCATGATCTGCCGCACAATGCCGGCCACAGTCGTATCACCGATGTTAGGGTTTTTGTCATTGGCACCATCATATTGAGCGTTAGCAATGGTATCAAGACGCTTAAAGTCTTTGATCGCATTGTCCACGAACTCCTTACCCTTCAGCCACTCGGCTTGGTATCTGGTAACTTCGAGATCTGGAGTAATTTTTTGGTCTGCCATACTGGTTATACTATATCACCTATTACGCCAATATTAACACCTTCAAAGTTCCCCTTAACAACGTCAAATGACGTGTTAGTTAGGTTGCCAGAAACTTTAAACTTGGCTTCATTTACGACCGGATTCGGCAATTTAATACGGCAACGCTTGGTTATCTTCTGGGTATTGTTAGCCTGGCCAGACGTAGGCATTGGAGTAGACCAGCCAATTACTCGGTTGTTAAACGATCTAAATAGAAGGCGAGGGTTGCCCCAGCCAGCGAGCATATTGCGACCATGAGCGCCGTTCGTAAAGCGCTTGCTCTTACGTTTTGGCCGGCCTTTCGCGTTGATATAGGTTATCTCGATATCCACCGTACCGATAAACTCGCCTAAATAAAGCACCGCTTGGCTCACAGCCATATAGACGTTACGGCCTTCGCTAAACGCTCTTAGGCTACCTTCAATCACCACTGGATAAGGCTCAGAGGTGCCGTCGCTTTTTTCATCTTCAGCAACATAAGATTCGACCAGCTTAAAGAACTTGTTGCCCTGGCGAATATACATAAAGCTATCGCGGTTATGAGGGGAAACAGTACCGATCCAGTCGGCCGGAAGGTCCCAAATAGCCCACTTAGGCTTCTGCCGGTTGGTCAAGTCTCGGACGAAGATCTGATTATTATAATTGTAGCCGCGAGAAGGCACAGCCCAGGCCACAAGGTTATTCCACGCAGTACCGACAATTTTGTCAAAGTTAGCGTTTTTAATGGTACCGTAGCTCTTCGAGATCGCATCGCTAACAATGGAAGGAGACAAGACGTTCTGAAGCTCCTGCTCTGTTTTCAGCGAAGTAATGCCGTCGGCCGAAGGAAATTGTAGCTCGCCAAGGTATGAAATAACACCATATTTACTGTATACCGCACTAGCGCCGGCGTTTAGCTCGTCGGCGGCCCAATAAGTAACAGTCGCATTGCCGTAGCTCAGCGTCTTTTGGCTAAGGATTTGCTGCTTGGCGATGCCTTCGGTGCTAGTGAAGAGCGCCAATAGGTTCGGCACGTTCTGGTTGTTTCGGAAGCCGATAACAGAGGTAGGATAGTAGTTTGTACCCTTCAGGAGCGGCAAGCGCTGCGCGCCGTTGTTGGAGCCAAAAGAGACGCCGGTGTCGGTCAGGGCGCCAAAATAGATGTCATAAGGATTATCTGGATCGCCATACAAAACTGGAGTTTTGTCTACGATAGTACCGCCAGTAGCCTTAATACCTTTGGTAGAGTTAGAGTCAGGCGCGGTGTTATAAGAAATATCAAACGGTATCTGGCCATTATCCACGAAACTAGTGTCTCCAATAGGTATGTTTGACTTAAGCATGGCCAAGTCGCTAGCTACTGGAGTAGTCCCTTGAAGCGCTATAGCGGCATACAAATTGCGGCTTGTAGCTCCGACTGGGGGTGTATCGTTAAAAGCAATGGTTAAATATTCGGTACCGTCTTCCTTCCAGGTCGAGCGGCTTTTAGAAACTGCTTGCTGCTTGATAGGGCCAATAGCCGTTTCGCCGCCACCATTTGAGTTATAGGTAATTGCATACCAAACATTAAAGGGACCAGTACCAGTAATGCCGCTTGGCGTACAAGTCAAAACACTGACTGGGTTAGCGACAAAAGTAAACTTAACCATGTTAAATGTGGCCAGATCAATATAGCGTAGCTCCTGGCCGTTCATGCATAACAAAAGGTCATTAACTCGCAAAAAGGTAGTAATAACACCGACAGCAGTATCTATATCATTGTCGCCGCCGCAGTTGTGCCAAGCGGTATCATTTTCTTGCGCCCACTTAACCTTGCCGTCATCGGCAATAAAATAATAAAGCTGGCCATTGTAGTAAACACCCGACGCTTCGCCGTTAAACCCTACTGAATCAGGCAGCCAGCGCTTTTTGCTCAGACGTTTAGTGGCGTTGCCGGCAGAATTAACCCTAGCATTACGCCCTACATTAAGGGCATTTGGCGCTATGTTATATTCGCCGCGCTCGTCCAAACCAGCATCAAAAGAGACAAAATCACTAGAGGTGATTGCCGCGCCTTTAACTTTTACAGGATCCGTAACTGCCATTAGATGCCCCCAATGTGGCTGAAGTCTGGCATACGCATATCGTCAATTTCGTTGGACGCATTATTGGCGTTTAGCGCCTTATTCAACTCATTGGAGTATCTTTGCGTGAATGAAGGACTCAGACTGACTTTGGTAACATCGGCAAGCGTGATGTTTTTTGCAATACCTAGCACCGCTATTTGCTTGCTAAAGATAAGCCCCAGAGAGGTATCGTCGTTGCGCGTAAGTTTAGGGAAGTGCTTTACTACGTCCAATACCATAGTGGCGCCGACCTCTTCTATTTTAGGAGCGCGCGACAAAATAATTTTCTTGTCGCCTGTAAATGTGGCTCGGTCCGGGCGGTCCAGGTCGTCATCTACCTGGCGCTGGTTTGGATCCACCATCTTGAACTTAGCCACCACAGCGCCATCATGCACAAACTTCAGGTATTTATTCTCGTCAAATACAGGGGTCCGGTATTCTGCCGGCAGGGTAAATGCAAAATCAGTGGTATTTAGAACGGTACCCAAGACATAGTCGTCCACGCGCACCCGATTCCAGTAGGCTTCAGTTTCGTATTCGTCAAGCCAGAGATTAAAGCCCCTGATAAAATTGTTTTCAAACTCTTCGAGATCCGACCCCTCGTCATCGTTTTCAGAGCCGTTTACACTGAAGTAAACGTCTTGAGCTAATTCCCGAATATTATCAATGGCTGCCATATTATTATTTTACCCCGAACTGCTTATATTATGCACAATATTTGGTCGAACTTTACGGATAATCGGCACATTGCCCGACTTCTGGTCTATTGTTTCGTATTCCTGAACGCTAGGCGCAAAAGCCCCAGCCTTTAATTGGCCGAAGTCGGCGCTATAGCTGCCAGCACCGCCGCGCGATCCCCGGCCGCTTCCAGCTTGCTTGGCAGAATATTTTGGCTTATCAAGGGCGCCCCTCTTATACGAAACGCCGGCCTTGCTCATACGCTCATCAAGCTCCCAAAGTCTTTGGTACATATCAGGATCGTATTCGTCGGACTCTGGATCGCCCATTTTGCGCCACTCATCAACTCCGGTTGTCTGGTAAGCCTGGATCATGTCATAGGGGACTTGGCCGTCGCGGTAAATCTCGCCACGCTTAATAGCAGTGTCTACGTCTTTAAGCGATGATGGTTTGGTTGTTTTATCTTCCTTCATCAGATCGCGCTTAAGTTTTAGAACAGCTAGATTAGTGTCATATTCGCCGCGCTCCAGGTAAGCGGTGTCGGTACCTTCGGAGCTAACCCCCTTAACAAGACCGTTTTTAAGAGCCTTGATATCGCTCTCATCAAGGGTTTTGCCAGATTTTAGCTTGTTATAGGCTTCAAGACCCTTCTCTTCAAGCACGCCTTCCATGTTCGGATCATCAAGCAGTCCGTACTGGTCAATGCCGCGCAAAGCGTCATTAAGCTCTTTGTCAATCTGGGCCGAGCGCTCTTGACCGGCGCCCTGAGTAGCAGACGTGGCTCCGAAGGCAAGCTGGACCGGGTTAGGGTTCTTAATAACATTGCCGGCGTCATCAGTCTTATCTGGAATATTCATGGCATTATTTACGCCTGGAATACCGCTTGCGATCTGGTCAATAATATTCGACCAAAGATCCTTGGTAGTAGTGTCGTTTTTGGTGTCATCAAAAGACTTAGCTATCTGGTTAAACAGCGCACCAGCCGGAGTAACGGCGCGGACGCCACTTGCTACGAAGTTTTTGAAGTCCTGCGGAGCGCCATCACCAGACGCCATATTAAGGAAGCCTTGGATCTGGTCAGTAGGAAGTAGCTTAGCCAGGTTGCCCGGATCATACATTTCCTTCAGGCCATCGCCACCATCGCGACCAATGGCTGCGCCGGTAAGTAGCGGCAAGCCTAGCATACCGGCTCCCTGGGGAATAGGGAACCAGGCGCCGCCGATATTAATCGAGTTTTCAGATATACCCTCACGCTCCCAGCGTGCGCGCTCGTCCGGATCTTCAGGATAAGCACCAGTAATCATGCCAGCTTGACCGAGAGCAACACCTAAGCCTAGAACAGCCAAGCCAGAGCCAGTTTCCTTCATGCCGCGCTCGAACGCCTGAGCAGCCCCCAGTTTGTCGCCTTTCGCTAATTTAGCGCCCATTTCAATATAAGATGGCACACCAACAGCCAGACGCTTACCGGACTGATATAGGAAGTTCGTAGTAGCAGTAGGGAAGCCGACAGCCAGGCGCATAATTAGCTTTGAAGCACCCTGGAGCATCTTATTATCGGTTTGACGCCCTACATAATCAGTTACAGCTTTTTCGATGGTTTGTCCCTTGTCGAACAGACCGGTCAAGCCGCTAGACTTCATGGAAGCGTCCAGGTAGGTGTCAGCCATGCCGTCTGGATCGGTCAACATAGAGTGGCGCATACGCATATCAAGCTCCTTGCCAGATACGCCCTGCTCCTTCAACTGATTTTGGTAATACTTACCAAGCCGAGAATAAACTTGAGATTGTATGCTAGATTCGCCACCAGAGTTAATAGTCGTGGCCCAGTTTTTGGCCATTTCCAGAGGATTCTTGCCGCCAATTTCAGCGCGGCGCCTTGCATCGCGACCGAGCTTAACAATACCGATCTTGCGGCCTAATCGAGCGCCTTGACGACTGAAGCCACCAACATTTTCGTCAAATAGACCCTTCACGACCTTGGCCCGGAAGTTAGCACCAACGCGGTTTTCAATACCGGCCAGCTCCGTACCAAAGGTGTTGCGGAAGCCGGTAGCAGTACCAGACAGCATATTCGAGGTAACAAGATCCATCGTATTGACCGAAGACTCTTTGCGAAGATCATCAAGCACCTTATTGACGTGCGCGCCCTTTTCACCCTTAAGAACACGCTTAGCAACAGCAATTTCTGCAAACTTAGCGTCTTCATCGGCCTTGCGAGCAGCAGTAAAGGCGTCTTCCCAGGCTTTAAAGTCGGCTTCACTGCCGGTTCGCTTGAACTGTTCATTAAGCCGTTCGGCGGTGTCGCGAGCTAAGGTAAACGCTTCATTTTTAGCCTGGATTTCCGCAAAGTCGGCGTCTTTCATCTTACTAGGATCATCGAGCGCCCTAGCGATTTTACTCTCCCACCTACCAGTAAGGGTGTCGGCAGTCGAAGACTTCCGGACGACGCGTGGCCACATTGCCAAGCCCTGGGCCAGTTCAGTACGGCTTTGCGACTGCAACTTCTTAAGAATCATGCGAGTTTCGGTGTCTTCAGGGTTAGCTTTGACCAGGTTTTCAAGCGCGGCAGAGATCCGGCGCCTGTCGCCAGGGGTAAAGGACTCTTTGCTTCCTACTTCAGCAAGTAGATCATCAACTGAGCGAGCAGCCATTTCTTGCTGGCCAGCAACAGCTTCAGTCTCGCGGCTAGCAACCTCATAGACATTACCCTTCTTGCCGCGATCAAACTGACCAGTAGACGCATAGCCTTCAGGCTGGGGGCTGGACGGTGATTTAGCAGCTTCAATGCGCGTCAGGGCATCGGCTACGCCCTCATCGGCTTTAGCCTTCTGACGTGCCAGTTTTGCCTGATTTCGAGCAGCAGCAACCTGACGCTTATTAAATTGCTGTGGATTATCCAAAATAGCCTGAGTTTCTGCTGGCAGCCGAGGGGGACTTGAAACGACCGGAGCGGCGGCAATAGCTTCAGTTCTATCCTTCATTGGCGCGGCCTGGGCAGTAACCCTAACAGCCCCAGGAGCTTCAGGCATATCTGTAGGCACGACAGTTTCATCGCGAACAGGTATGCTAGTCGCTTCTTTTACTTCAATCGGACGGCCTACAGGCGCTTCTTCAGTAGTATCACCTCTAGCGATTAATGACTGAACCTCTGGATCCGCAGCGTCATCAAACATTTTCTGGATAGCTGGATCAGCCTTGCCAGCTTTCAATTGCCGTTCAGCTTCATCGCGCCACATGGCCTGAGTCATGCGCTGGCCGGCAGTATCGCCGAAGCGCACGTTATTTGAGACGCGGCGGCCATCTACAATGTCAACGCCGTTGCCTTCACCAACTTGGCGCAAAAAGCCGGCATAGGCGTCAATTGCTTCGTCTTGACTGCCAATAACGACGTTTTCATCGAGCCTGAACGGTCCTGTGGCGCGTGGCGTTACACCTTCGAGCCTAAAGTCTGGTCGAGCGCCAGCATTGAACTCATCAGCATCGGTCCGAGCTTTTTCGACCCGAATCTGATTAAGTTTTTCAAAAGTAGGGAAGTTAAAATCGCCTTCCAATTCCTTAATAAGTGGCCTACGACTAGGGCCGCGCACAACCGGTACTGGTACTGGCGGATCATCAGGGGTTCGAACTGGAATATCTTTAGTTACTTGAACCGGCTTTGGTCGCAGAGCTTGATTTGCGGCTTCAGCGCTGGCCGAAATAGCCGCATCATCTAGTTCTTCGACTACATCAGACGCACTAACACCACGACCCCTAAAAATACGCGGCACAACGCGGTCGCGGAAGCTCCTGCCGAGTGCTGGCAGAGCAATATCTGGAGCCAAGCCCAGAATTGAGTTAATAATACCAGCCTTAACAGCTTCGGTGTTGCTGGCCCCCTCAGATCGAGCATTTAAGTCGCCACTACCATAATTACCGACAGCAGCCTTGCCAATATTCCCAGCTTGGCTACGCGCGCCAGTCCTTAAGCCCTGCTCCTTTATACCTTGCGAGACAGCACTACCTCTACCCAGAGTATACAGATCAAGGGCCGTTACAGCAGTCGGCAAGACTACGTCTTTTACGCCAGTTTTAATATCGCCGGACTTCGAGCCTTTTTCATCATAAAGAGTACCAGCGTTAAACAGGCCGCCCTTATTTTTCTCGAACATCGAGTGCGCGGCGTCCTGCTGGGCATTGTAATCGTCAAGACGGTCAACGGCATTACCGACACGCTGTTTTGCCTTCGCGATCCGACCTTTATCGCCAGATTTAACCGCTTTCGTGTATTCTTCGGTAGCAGCGCTATATTCAGACGTAGCAAACTGACCGCCAACCGTAGATGGCAGTGATGCTATCTGAGTCGCAGCAGTATTAAGCATTTTAGTCGTGGTACCGACTACTGGAGTCCGGCTAATCAAGTTACCAGGATTTTTTAAGACGATTTCCTTCTTTTTTTCGCCTTCTTTGAGGTTTTTATTGCCCTCTTGACGACGCCACTTATCAGACTCAGTATTGGCATCGAACATATCGCGAAAACGATTGCCAAGCCCCTGCTTTGGCTTGGCCATTTCAGTTTTTTTAGGCGCGGCCGGTAAATCTCTGGCGTTTCGACCATCTGGAAGCTGGATATCTGCCTGACGAACCGGGCCAACTTGTAGGCCAGGCGGCTTAACTACGGTGCCTGGGGGCAGTACTGGTGCTGGCTTAGTTTCTTGAGTTTTAGTAACGACAGCAGGAGTGCTAGGCTTGCCCAACACAAAACCTTTGTTAATATCATCAAAGATATTAACCGGAGCCTTTGGCTTAATTACTCGATCCAGCGCTGAGCCGGATTGTGGACGTGATGGAGCAATAGAAGGAGTCGCGGCGCGGATCTCCTCTTCTTCTTTTTTCTTGCGTTGCTGGCGTCTTTGAACTTCACCCTTTCGATCCCAGGGCGTAAACCGATCCAGCGCCCTAGTGAAAAAAGACGCCATTTAAATTAAACTCCTGCTAGAGCTGGCTCCCGGCGGCGCCGGTCAGTCATAGTGAAGATGCCGGATCCAACTTGGCCGTCAGACGGAGCAGCGATTGCGTCAGGCTGAGTAGGGGCTGCAAATGCCGTCAATTCTGGCGCTTTTACAACAACTGGAGTGTTGTCATAATTACTAAGTGCTGTCATGCTATTTCGGGCAATACTAGGGGTCAAACTACCAGCACGACCTTTCCAAGTATCGGCTTCGGCAGTTCGGCCAGCTTCGCCATAAAAGCCGGCCATTTTACTAAATAGATCCTGCATCTGAGTCTCAGAATCACGCTGAATTGCACGCTTGTTATTTTCAAAAGTGTCATCATTAACGCGCCGCTTACGGCCCAGTTCGCCCAAAAAGCCTTCCAGGGAAGTATTAAGCGCCGTCTGGTTTTCTTTTTGAGTGTCGGCCCCAGTACGAATATCTTTGGCGGTAACTTCACCAACAATATCGCGCACGTCGCCTTCAACAGTTCCGCCTGAAGCGCCAGTACCGCGCAAAATGTTCATCAGGCCACCAAGTCCCTTAATTCCAGCACGAATTGAATCCATGAAAGTAGAGTCATAGTTTTGCTGGTTAGTGGTAGTAGATTGGTCGAAAGTTTTACGCTGACCGGCTTCCTGAGCATCAAAATCGGCCATAGTATTGCGATAACGCTGACTCTCAGTACCCATAGCTGCGGCCATCTGAGCAGGGAGCTGGTCAATCGCCAACTGCGTATTATTAACTGACACTTGGTCAAGACCTGGACGAGCAGCACCACCGCCACCAGTCGGAGCTGGAGACGCTTCAGGCGGAAGAGCCGGATCGCGAATTAGGGTTAGGGCGCCGGGAGCATACGGAGCCGGTAAACGTCCGCCAAGATTGCCATAATCTTGAACACCCTTTAAGCCTTCACTTCTTACATAAGTATTACCGTTTTGTCCAATCCAATATACGCCAGCCATAAGATTAATTCCTTGTTATCAAAGTATTAGAGTTCATATTTTTATTTTAGCATAAGTATATAAAATCAACCCCTGTTTTTAGGCAGGGGTTGTTTGGCAGAAGACAAGGTGAGTTATCACCGTTTTTATTTTACCTTATTAGGCTTCCAACTTGCAATAAACTTATTGACTTCTCGCGCGTTCCACTCTTCATTTGGATTACCGGGCAAACACAGGAAGACGAACTTATGATATGGCCGCTTGCCGGACTTCGGTACGCTAATCTCATGCTCAAGCACCTGGCCGTCATCAATTAGAGACTGAAGCGTAGCAACGTATTCGTGCCAAGGGTAATTATGATCCATGCCCGGCGTCTTAACCCAGCTATTTAGAGCGCCAACAGTAAGGTTTCGCTCCTTGCTATTGTAGTGCTGGATTGCGCGAATAATTTTATTAGCCAAGCCTTCATCGCGCCAAGGGAAAGGATCTACCAATACCTTAATTCTGTCTTTATCACGATCAATTTCAATTTCTCCGGCGGCTTCGGCTTCCCAAAGCAAAAGATTGATGTCCAAAAGTGGCAGATCAATATTTGTAACCAGATCTGAGTATTTGGTCGTTTTAAGACAGTTAAGTAGGTATGGTATGTTCATAATTTAGCGCTCCTTTGCCTATTATTACTTGTGCTAATATTACCACATGGGAATAAATACGCTAGTAAAAGACGGGAATATCGAGAAGTTAGATACTGAAGTCATCATCACGCCAATCAAGGGCGTTACTGGCGAGGTTCACTATAATCCGGGCCTAGCACGCGATCCAAGCGGCCAGATCTGGGCGTCAATCCGGTCCTGTATTCATGTGCCACACCGACCAGAGGGCTACAATCACCCGATGCATTATCAAAACTTCCTGCACGTCGGCAAGTTTGACGAAAAGACCTTTGAAATTACTGACTTAAAAGAGGTCAAGCCCGAAAAAGAGTACAAATACTTCCAGTGGGGCATCGAAGACGTCCGCCTGTTCTGGCGCGACGACGGTTTGCATGGTATTGGCGTAATTTTGCTGCCAATGAAGCATGACTACCGGTCCTGGCAAGCTGAGATCTTGATTGACTACGAAGCTGGCACCTATAAACTGCTTAAAGACTTCGGTATGCCGTTCGATCACAGCGAAAAAAACTGGTCGCCGCCAGAAAAACCGGCGCGGCTATTCGACTTCATCTACTCGCCGACTCAAATTGTGCTGGACGGCCAAATAATCGGCGAAGATAACGACTTATTCCTGCATAACGGCACGCCACTAATCGAATACGAAGACGGCTTTTTATCGCTTATGCATATAGTTACTTCGGTGCTGGCTGAGCGCACTTATGCGACGCTCGCGGCCAAGTGGGACAAAACCGGCCGACTAACACATCATAGTCAGATGTTCCACTTCAACGTCGGCTGGCGCGAAAAGCTCAAGGAGACTATCGAGTTCGCGTCCGCGCTACTCTGGGCCGAAGGCAAAGAGGGCGAAGAGCTAATTGTCGGCTTGGGCGTCAAAGACGAACTGACCGGATTTTGCCGGGTCCCAGTTAGCGCGCTTCGCTGGGAACCTTATCAAGATACAAGCTACTATAATTGGAAGTGGACCGAGCCACCTAATCGGCAAGAATTGCCGAATTAATCCAGACCTGATCCGGCATACCGCCGTATTGCTCCATCACATCAACCAGCGTCCAGCCGCAAGACTTCATATATTTTTCGACTTCCTTATTGCTGCCGGTCCACTCTTCCGTCTCGATATGCATAACCTTAATCTGTTTGAGCTTGTCGGCCAGCCCCTCAAGAACCTGTAGACTGTGGCCCTCAACATCAATTTTCATAATATCTATAGAATCAGAGCCAATAAGATGCTCAAGGCGATTAGTTTCAACGTGAATAACATGACCCTCAAGATCGTCCCCCTTCCAGCGCAAATTAAGCGAGCTGGATCCAACCGCCCCTTCGTCGCCATGATAAACCATAAACGGTGCGCGCCCGACTGCATTACTGGCAGCCACTTCAAAAATCTGGACTTCCGGGTGCCGCTCCTTGATAACTTCAACCTGGTCCGGATTCGGTTCAAGCGCCACGATTGTAGCGTCTACCCAAAACTCAGTCCCCGAATAAATGCGCTTAGCCAGCTCAACGCCGTCATCGCCATCGCGCGATCCGACTTCCCAAACAACCGGCTCCTGAGTCTCGCCAAAATAGTGAAGATAATTTTTAACCGTCGAGTCTAGCCAATGATTCATGCGGCCTTCGGATCTTCCGGCAAATATGCCATAGGGTGATAATAAACAGCGTGCGGCAAAACACCTTTTGGTACGTCAATATGATGCTCGACTGGCGGCTGAGTCTTGGTATCGAGTACAGTAACGAAGGTGTCCATCGTATTTTTGACCCACCAGAGCGTAACGGTCAGGCCGTCATTTTGGCGGCTATCCAGCTCTTTCGTTTCCAGCAAAGTTTCGGCGTCGCTCATGTCCCTACCGGTCCAACATATTCAAAACTGTGCTTAATAGTATGGCCAAAATCAAACACGCAACCGCGAGCAATGCACGTCTGTATTTTGGCCACAATTTCATTCCTCGCCGAGACTAATATTTGCCGGCACAACAGGCGCCCCTTCAGGACTGGTGCTGTAATAACTGATACTTGCCCGGACCGGACGACGAATCTCGCCCTGGGGCATAGCTGGCAGCTCACCCCAAGCACCACCGAGCAATTGCTTTCCTGCAAACCTTGCTGCTTCTAGTGGTAGCTTTGCCAGCTTAAGTATTTCCATAAATCGAATTGTAAACCGCTAATTTTTCAATGTCAACTTAATGTAAACCAGACAAGCAAAAAGCCCAGGAACGCAAAAACCTGGGCTTTTTATAGGAAGGTGTATGAAGCCGCGATGTGTTTGTTTTCTTTAGTGTAGCACTATTCGCGCTCGAAAGTTACAGCTTTTACTGCCCACATCTGGGCGCCCTGAGCTTCAGTAATTGCCACGCTCGCGAGCCGCGCACGCTCATCACGATTGTCGCCGCGATCATCATTTAAGATGTCGGCAATTTCCGCGTAAAGCTCTTTGAGTCGGGCCACTTTCTCGTCGCCGCTTGGATTAAATGATACGCCCATAGCCTTTTGGCCAAATGTTTGATCTGCCATAAAAATAGACCCCCTTAATTAGTGAGTCTATTTTAGCACAACCTATTTCGCTTTGACTGCGGTCCGAAGACCGGGAGTAGTCATGATCGCCGATTCCTGCCGCACGTTAATATTCCGGGCAATAGCACGAAGCTGTTTGCGGTTAGCATGAGCAAGATTCTGATTCGTAAATGGAGTGGCCATAAAATCCTATTCGTTTAATTAATTGACAGTCTGACGTGCTATCGCGCGTCAGTGGTTATTTGTCAGCCGGTTTGCCGGGCTTATCGGCAGCGTCCGGGGTAGACTTGTTAGCTTCCAGCGAGTCCTTCTGAGACAAGTCAGCAGTCGCATTATGCTTGGCAGCTTCCCGATTCGCACCAGTAGGCGGCACTAAGTCAGCCTTAGTCCCTTGGTCGTCAGCCTGGCTAGTGTCCACAGTGTCCAACTTAGCCTGGTCGTTGACCGTCTGGCTCATCTGCTCATCACGTTCGCGCGACTCAGCGTCAGCCTTTTCCTGGTCCTTAGCAACCTGGCTAGGCGAACGCTCCGCCTTCAGCTCAGACTCGTCAGACCGGTAATGCGTAGCAGACTCCGTATTCTGGTCATTATAAAGCCGCTCGCCACCAGCCAGTGGATCTTTGCCCTGATGCTGTGGCCGAGCCTTAACGTCTTCCTGATTAGTTTTCTTGTCATCGTTCTTTGAATTAGCCATAAAAAATCCTTGTTTAACTACAGTCGAATTATAGCAGACCCGGCAGGGTTCGCGGTGTTATTTTTTAGGCGTTTGCGTAAGAAATAGTTTTATGGTCTAATAAGTTTCTGTAATTTTTTATAGAAAATCTGGGAAGTGATGTATACGCTCCTAACGCTCCGCAAATGTACCACCCCCGCCCCTCTATGCGTTGTCCATATGACCACACCTGGCGCACCAGTCGTTGACCGCCACGCACAAGCAATTGTATTTGACATGATACATATTATGTTATATGCGTACCTACCATGTCGCACATTGTTCATTGAGCGACACGCCATAACAGGGGTAGACTATCATCTATCATATGCAACCATTGACGCATATGATGAAACATTGTAAAGAATTGTTACATTGTTACAGGAACAATGAGTCATACTGAGATATTTTTTCTATGGGCATATTCTTTTTTTTTTTTCAGTGTAAACAGGTGATGCTGTAACAGCAGTTTTCCCTGTTCGCCGGGCGTGTTGACCGGACCTAGTTGCATCTGTTAGAAACTCATGTTCTACCTATTTATAAAATGTTACAGCTACATTGCAAGTT
>DASPIB010000016.1 GCA_035629335.1 Verrucomicrobiia bacterium | reverse complement strand
CCAAAACCCCAAAACCCCAAAACCCCAACTCATCAGCATAAATAAATAAAAGGAAAATGTATTTTCCGTATGGCGAGAGCATTAATTCAATAATCAATGGGGTTTAGGGAGCTTGCATTTTTTGGGTCTGGGTATTGTGGAATAGAATAATTAACAATTAAGTATACTTAAAGGTTACTTTTAATTAATGATTAGTATACTTAAAGGTTACTTTAATTAAGAATTAATGCTCTAATTAATCATTATCCGAGCAAGTAATCGAGACTCATTGTCGCCTACGAGAAGCAAAGAGTTCCCTATACACCAAATCTGATGTCTCTCTGTAACTACTCAGCGCCTTTGCCTCGTTGAGAGAAGTTACGCTTGCCCAGCATACTCGATTTATGCTTGGGATCGGTTGCGGGTGGTTTTAGCGCAAGTGGTTTCAATGCACACTGCGAAAGTTCCTCATAAGCTACGTCAAGGCTGCGAAGGTAGTGCGCCAACTCGGTGGCGGTAAACGGAAAAGCCTGTTATCCCCTATCGGAGAACGACTTCTCCGTCTTGATGAGGGCTGTTCTAACGAGTATAGCTTTCCAATCGTAGTTGTTGGGATCTTCATCTGCAATAGCGGGTAGTCCGTTGCTTGTCACGAATACACAGCAATCCTAGAAGTCCTGAGTTGGGTTCTGATACATAGCACGTGTAATAAAGCCTCTGCCTTCGAAGAAACGCTTCATATTCGCAAGATTGCTTGGCTTGAAGAGTTCATAGAAGTTGGCTTCATCAAGGAGCACAATCTGAGTGGCGTATTTGTGTCCGTTGTTGGTTATAGTATACTTTGCTTCAGTAAAGACAAGATCTTGACAATAGAATATTTATCCGAGAAGCTTGGACAGACACGTCTTACCTGCATTGGGAGCACCGTAGAACCACACAGTCCTCCGTTTGGTGCTTGCTGATTTCAAGAACACATTGTACATCTCAAGTATCAGGGCGTAGTAGTCGGATCCTTCGACAACACGCTTGACCTCCTGAATGCTTTTACTGGTGAGGGGGTGCGCTTCGCAATACTTCTCGAGTGTGACTCTAGTAGCTTCCTGAGGCTTTTTCTTGTGTGTGTGGTTGACATAATTTGAGTATAGAGTCTGAAACTCCTTAAGCCTAAGCGAGATAAGCTTGTATTCTTCGAGTAAACCTTGTTCGAGGTAGGAATTCATGAAATCGACTGGAGTGATAAGTGCTGTGCAGATGTCGCTGATGAATTTCTTCTGAAGCTTGCTTAGTAGGGTTTCTTTGGAATCTTTCATGGCGGCTTCCGCAGATTCGTGGATAGCCTGCGCAGCTTGCTGTGACTTCAAGTAGTTGACCGAAGTATCATCGAGACCTTCAGTCTCTTTAGCGAGTGATATCTGGTTGAGAGTGTGGTCGATTTGTGCTAAAGGGATCTCTTAAGTAATACTTACCTGGTGTTCAATTAGCAATTTGCCACCTTTATGTGATGATTTAAAAAGCTATCTGGATAAGCCCTTTGACTTGTGGTCTACTGAGAGTTACAGCCAGTAAGTATTTGGACACTTAAAAAGCATACACTAGTCTACTGACAGTATAGACTAAGCATACACTTCGAGGCTTTCTTTGAATTTGACAATGTCGGATTACTCACCTGAAACTTCAACAAGGAATTGGTAGCGATAGTTATTCCTGCTCATCTTTTTTATATTATAATATATATGCCTATTTATAGACTTTCCCGCCAATTCACCGTACCATCGTACCATCGTACCATGTATACCATTTCAATGATTGGTACGGTGATGATAATACTCTTAAATCTCATATCATATCCTACTTTGGGGTTTTGGGGTTTTGGGG
>DASPIB010000015.1 GCA_035629335.1 Verrucomicrobiia bacterium | reverse complement strand
CCCCAAAACCCCAAAACCCCAAAGTGCGTAATATGAGTATATTATAAGTAAGCGTACACCAAAAAAGCCTAAAATCATATGGTACGGTGGTACGATGGTACGGTGGTACGATGGTACGATGGTACAACAGTATATATATACCGACCAGTATACTCATACACTTACTTAAACACATACGAGTAACTATTTTATAATATTTTATTTAATGCCACTTTGTTAATTTTGCCAGAGAGAATTCGCACCAGCTGGTCTCAGGAATCATGAAAAGCATTGCGCAGACAGACCCGTCCTGAAAGTCAGAGATATACAAGGATTTAACTGGACTACCATTCCTTACTTTCTTCTCTAAGTGTATTTCAAGTTCATCAAATTCTTTTTACCCAAAGAATTTTCATTCTCAGCACTGGTAACAGCACCCACAGGCATCCTCGTATGTATATACATGCACTATATAGTATGGTGTATGACATTTGGCTCATGCGGCATACTATCAACGTGTGCAAATTACTTCACATGGATAATAGGCAGAATTAGCTGGGTTGTTGTATTCTTCACATCATTCTTCACTGGAGTGTCAAACGGCAGCGACGACTGGTACAAAAGCGACAAACTGTCCCAACTCCTAGAAACAGCAGTCACAGTGTCTGATGCCGCAGTCAAGACAAATCTTAACTACACACTCGAGCTCCCTGGTTGGTTATCACTCCTTAAATATACGTGAACTTATTAATAGTAATTAACTAATACTTAAACACACTCATCTTCACTACTCTTCGTGTTCTTCGTTAAGGTGTTATTAGTCATCCGCCTCTTGCTGCTCACGGGCATGTTGCTGAGCCTGATGAATCCCTGGCGCTGGTTAGTTTTCTACCAACACTTGCTACGCACGTGGCTCTTGTCCAACAATCTGTCTCTACACTGGCTGCTACACTTAGACTTGATTCCTCCGAGCATATCTCACTATCGCGTGAATTAACAAATATCTTCTCTTGAGAGCGTCAGCGTATCCACCGAAGACCGTCCACACTATAAAGTGTTCCAAGAGTGCAACACGAGGCTATACTGCCAACAATATCTGAAGCGGATTGAGTAGCATTACGGAAGCCATGTATTTAGCCTTGACCCTCACGACTTCTATCTATATAGCTCGGTTCTCTACCCCCTGGTTGTACGCATTTTTGTCACTTTCGAACATTAGCTTGCCACGTTCATCGAACCGAAATACACCCAGAGTGTAATCCCCTCCTGTCAACATATACATTAGGTGACTAAGCCGAGAGTATCCAAACGTAGCTTCAAGATTGTCTAGCGTTCCATTTATCTCATGCGCCTATATGTAGATCACACTGGTTCGAGACATCTGATACAGTGTCATGAACATAGAAGCTAGATACGAGAATGCGAAGATGAACTCGTTCATAAAGCCAGGGCCAGTGAAGTATCCTAACCCAAACATCTTAATACAGAAGAAAGCTACTATGGCTAGTACATTGACAGGCACTTCGTTTTTGATCTCATGGTAGCAATACTTGAGAATTCCCCAGATAATACACGCTGTGGTCTTGAGAATAGCCAATATCATTAATTGTTAATTTGATAAATTTTTAATTAAAAGTAACCTTTAAGTATACTAATTCTTAATTAAAAGTAACCTTTAAGTATACTTAATTGTTAATTATTCTACTCCACAATACCCAGACCCAAAAAATGCAAGCTCCCTAAACCCCATTGATTATTGAATTAATGCTCTCGCCATACGGAAAATACATTTTCCTTTTATTTATTTATGCTGATGAGTTGGGGTTTTGGGGTTTTGGGGTTTTGG
>DASPIB010000013.1 GCA_035629335.1 Verrucomicrobiia bacterium | reverse complement strand
ATGCAATCACCGTAGCGCCTGCAACCGTTCCCATTGGAAACAACCGCCCATAGCGAGGGGAGTATAACAAATCTTAAAACATCCCCTCCAAAACCCCAGGCGTCTCCACCCTCCCCGCCCCACCATCAAACCGCATCTCCACCATCGCATCCCCCGGCCTCAACCAAAACTGCACCACCACTTCCCCCCGGATCGCGGTCAGATTCAAATAATCGGCCAGATCCCCGGCCTTCGCGTAATGCAGCTTGACCTTGGCCCCGTTCCAGCTGACCGGATGGTAAGCCTCCAGTTGCGTGACATCGACCACCTTGTCGGCGTCAATATGCAATTCGCCGAGCAAGTAATAAGCGTGGTTCGCCTTCAGATTCTCGACCAGCCAACGCAGCGACCGGCCTTTCATGTCGACGCGCTGGGAGATCACGCGCAGCGGCTCGCCCTCGATCAGCACTGCGTCGACCGGATAGAGATTGTGGTGTATCTGGCTCTTGCCGATTGACCGGGCTTGGCCTTGGTAGTCGACGATCAGCCTAGGCTGTCGAAACGCATGCATCAAATCACATACCTTATTAATATTCAATAACTTAAAATCATTCTGGACGCAATCGTTTGACCAAAACGACAGCTTAAGCCGCTTTTATTTTGCTCATAAAGCGACTAATCAATGACTTAGCTAAAAGAAGCACACCTGAATGGCTTATAATTGTTCACTTTACAGTGATTTTATTTCCTCAGCTTGTGGATTTAAAATTATCGCTGTATGCGGTATAAATAGGTCTTATTTTAACCCATCCCCCAAATACTATGCTTCAAATGTCAAAACTACTAAACAGCCGCGATGAATGGAAAAACAAAGCGACTGAGCGCGCAGCTGAGCTTCGTGAGCTTAGAAAAACACAAAAACGTCATTTGAAAAAAATAGCGGAACTGAAACGGAATAATTGCCAGTTAGAACAGCTTGTCGAAGCAAAAAAAACATTACCTTCGAGCATCAGTCAACCCTAGCAACCCAGGATATTGCTGTTGTACCCGCGAATACTTCAACGGTTATTGACATAACACAAGCTCAGCAAACGCGACTTTTATGCGTGCTTATCGTGCTTGATGCGGTGGTTTCTTTTCGTAGCGTTCCGCGCATTCTTGAATTATTTCATTCACAAACATCGCTTGAATTACCGTGGACGCCACATTTTACTTCGGTGATTAACTGGAGTTTGCGCGTTGGTTTAGGGTTACTGCGCCAAGTGTGCCCAACGTGCGAGCCTTGGATTGCGATTATTGATTACTCCATTGATATAGGGACTAAAAAAGCACTGGTCGTGCTCCGCGTAAAAACACAGTCTCTATGCCAACGCGGCAGCGCCATTCAATTGCAAGATTGTGAATGTATCGGTCTTAAGGTGCGTGAAACGGTTAATCATCAGACGGTTTGCCAGGACTTAGAGGACATTTTTGCTATCGCCGGCGTACCTCAAGCGATTGTTAAAGACTGCGACTACACGCTAGCAAAAGGTGTGCGACAGTGGTCGGCCAAACAAGAAAAACCGGTGCCCGTCATTGATGACATCGGTCACTGCATGGCCAGCGCGCTGAAAAGTCAATTTGAAAAAACAGCGGATTATAAAGCCTTTACTGCGGCACTGGGTCAAGGTGCGAAATGCCTGAGACAGACAGAATTTGCCTGTTTGACACCCCCTAAATTACGGACTAAAGGGCGTTTTCAAAGCATCAGTAAACTCGGTGAATGGGGGGCTAAAATGCTGGATGTCTTTGCCGTTAAAGGCGGCGCGAAGAAAGGCAGCGTGTTAGCTAAATTACGGACGGTGTTTCCGGGCTTTTTACGGATGAAACCCTTTATTGAGCGCTTCGCGTTGACGACTAAAATAGTCTCAGAGGTGATGGAAATCATTAAAAACAAAGGGCTTAACAAAGTCACCTACCAACAATGTTACCAATTATCAAAAACATTGCCGCGAAATTCTAAAGTCAAAACACACCTACAAGCTTGGTTAAAAAAGCATGTGCAGATTCAAGCAGAGCTGACCGAACTGCCGTTGTTAAGCAGTAGCGATATTATTGAAACGCTGTTTGGAAATTATAAATACATGCTTGAACGCAGTCCGCAAGCCGACATGAATCGCTCCGTGCTATTGATTCCTGCTTTATGTGGCAGTCGAAAAGAAGCGGTGATTGACCAGGCATTAAATAAAGCATTTCAAGTAGATCTAGCACACTGGGAGGAGAAGAATATCCCTTATACGGTAAGAAAAAAGCGCCAAGAATTTTTTAAACATAAAAGCCAAAAATCGGGGAAAATAATAACGGACTAGATCAGTCTTTCGACAGGCTAGGATTATACTGGAAATCGTTCAGGTCCATTGAAGGTAGGGTCTGACGTGGGCCCGGTGTCTTCATGCGCTAATGCTGAAATTTAGTAACTATTCAGTCCCCCGGCAATTATCGCTCCCACGCTCTGCGTGGGAACGCCTGAGTACCGCTCCAGCGGTACGAGACGCTAGAGCGTCTCGGTCTTCATTCCCACGCTAGAGCGCTCATCGTTATACATAAGTCAAAAATTACCTTTTTGCAGCTTAACCAATGAGACCTCGATACCATTTATTGTCACTTAACATTAGCGGATCACCTAACGCTAGACGAACCGCGTAGGGTACGCTGTGCGTACCATGGTAACTCCGCGATATTCATGTGCCAGCCGAACCGCCAGGGCACGGCTTTGGTACGCGCAGCGTACCCTACAATTTATGCATAAAGACGAGCGTTAGAACGATAGGGAGGTGAATAATTACGAAATTTAAGCTGCGGTATAGCAATCACGGTTGCCAAGGGTTTTTTGGCCCGGCAACCGTGAGTTTAAAAGGGATTAAAGTTTAGGCGTCCGATTCGCTTTCTGATTTAACAGCGGGTTTGCTGTCGGTATTGTTGTCCGGTTTAGCGGCGGTAGCGTCCTGTTCACGGCGAGGCTTCTCGTC
>DASPIB010000012.1 GCA_035629335.1 Verrucomicrobiia bacterium | reverse complement strand
ATGAAAAAGGCCAGGTAGGGGCCCGGCCAATTTCGTTTTCTCTCCGCTCAAGAAGAATCATTCTTTTATACTATTTAAGTATAAATATTTCCTTAGTGGTGAAGCCATCGATCCGAGAGAGTTTAACCCCCTTTCCCCCTTAGTCAATTCTGAGGAGAAAATGGGTTTTCTTCGTTTCAATGACTCTACTTCCTTGAGCGGAGCCAGCCATGTACCTGTCAGGTTGTACCCCCATTATCCAGACATAGCAAATATCGAAAAGATATATTAAATATCCAAATAATCGATTAAAACCTCACCGTTTCCCCTACGACCTTCCCGGACATAGCCGCACCCAGGTCCCGAATGTAATTTTCAAAACTCGTATAATCATCATGCCCGGTAAGCTGCATAGCTTCGGCCAATGTAAGACCCAACCGGATCAGATCGATACACCTATTGTGCTTCCATCCGTAAATTGAATATTTTCGGTCTAGGCCAAATTTATCCTTTATCGGCTTGTACCTGTTGGTAAAAAAGTTGACACTTACCGGTGTTTGGGATCCATAAAACCCGGGTCCAAATAGGAACCTTTCTCGTGGATATTGATAAATATTTATTTCGTCAAACCATTCCTTAAGTTCTGTACAAAGCGGAACGAACCTTTCCCCGGTCTTGCCATCGGTAATTCTTATTGTGCCTCTTACGGTGTCAATATCACCAATCCGTACAAACCTGGCTTCTTTCTTGGGGCGCGAACAGGAGTAATAAATATACTGGCAATACGAATGCATAAAGGCATCGTTTTCTGCCATGTATTCCTTTATATTTTTCGCAAGCTCGGTATCGTAATAGGTATTCTTGGTTGCTTTAGTTTTTTGGGCATCTATGCCGATTGCGGGGTTGTTCTGAATGAGTTGCTTTTTATCACGAAGGAAGATGAAAATAGACGAAACAAATTCCTTGTAATTGTTCCGGGTGCGCGGTGACCAGTTACGCTCCTCTTGACAATCTGAAAGGAACGTCTCGATATGATCAGTGGTAATTTTCCCCGGCTCTACCTTCAGTAGGTCCTGGGAGGACAACCATTCCTTAAACCACTTACAAAGGTTCTCATAGTCTATGATTGTCTTATCGGAGAGCTTCCTGGACTTTCGGTTCTGGATGAACAGCTCGAGAGCGGTATTCATATTCACAGAATTTTCAGATATAGCTCGCCTCTCATGGATCTTATTAACTCTCCCCTCATCCGCGAACGGATTTATTATTCCACTCCGAAGGCCATTATTAATGACCTGGATAACCCCGGCTGCATATTCTTCCGCTGCAGCATCCCCTTTATGTTTTCGGACGTAATTGATATCGGAGCGATCCCGGAAACGTTCAAACCTTTTGCCTGGCGGTTTTAGTTCTACCGGATACCTGTATTGGTATTCAATATACCAATCCTTACCTGTCTTTTTAAGGACAGCTTCACGGTATTGTGGTTGCCCCATCAGCTTCTTAAACTTGTCCGATATCTGTCCGTATTTATTAAAAATGCCCCTAACGATATCATTAGGGGCATCCGTGCTCAGGGTGGGATTGGGAAGTTCGGTATGAATTTGCTTTTTCCGCATCTTTAATTGCTTTATTGTATTATTTTACGCGGTATTAAAAGGGTAAATTTGTCCGGAATTTGTACAGTTTGTTTTCGGGGGCGTTCCTGAGCACACGTCATTACTTTTCCTTTCTTCTTTTTAAATCGCATTGGGCCTCAAGCAATGAGATCTTATCCTCCAGCATAGCAATTATACGCTGCTGGTCCTTTATATGGGCCTTAAGCAATTCGTTCTGCTCTGCAATGAATTTAGCGTCATTGGCCGCTACGGGAGGCGCATCCTTGTCCAGGAACGCTTTCCCTCGTTGATTAAACCACCAATCCTGATTGAGGCTTGTGGCCTCTCCTATTTTCCTTATAATGTTATAGGTGGCATTCCTCTTTCCGGTTATGATGTCAGATATAAGGGATTGCGAAAGCTTCGCTTTTTCGGCGAGCTCCTTCTGCGTCATATTCAGCGTCTTCATGATGAAGCGCATTTTTTCTGGATCGGTCATCACCAGTTGTCGTTGGATGGTTTAAGTGCGAAAGTATCATGGAAATGGACTGCCAACATTTGCATAGTATTTCTTATGGGGTTCCTCATGAAGGATGGCGTTTTGCTTTCCTTTAGATACTTAAATGCACCCGTTTTGCTATTGTATGAATATTCCGTAAAATAGTAAGTGAACTTCTCAACTTCATCATAAAAGTATATACCGCTTAAAACCACCCTATACTTTCCGCCTTTTATTTGAACTAAAAATCCATATGATACTGGGTCATCCATTAAGAGAGATAAATCCCCTCTTTTGAACCCGTGTGCCTTATAATTTACCTGGGCATTTTCAATCCTTCCTGAAATTTGTCCCTCACTCACTAAAACATCCTTAACTCCTCTTATTAAAGGAATGAATGCCGATAATCGCCTTTGCAATTCCGTTGAATCTGTGTCAAGGTTGTAAACAAATTCATATTGAACCTCGTTGCCGGTGTATTTAAAATTATTTATAGACTGACCAAATATAGCAGAGGGAAGCAACGTAAAACCTATTAGTAATAGTATTCTCATATTTTCACATTTAAAGGTTGAAAATTGTGTAGTAATTTGCTATATTTGGGTTACCTATAACTAAACAAGCGGAGGAACCTATTTAAGACAGATACTGAACATTATCATATTAGTCAGTTTTCATTTATACGATCATTATGATCACTTCCCGGCCGGTATTTCGGATTTAGAGCGGGACGGGTTGCTATTTCCCAAATTTCGCTCATAGGCCGAGATTTTTTTAGCATCTCGCTCTATACGCTCCTGAAGGCCCTTTATCTCGTTATCCTTTTCGATCAACTTTTCCTCCAATTTATTGTACTTTCCCAAAAGGTCGCTTATTTGACCTTCAAGGTGCGCAATGTACCTTTCTTGGACGCTTATCGTACGCTCCTTTTCGGCAGAAACCGCTATTCCGCTTTCATTTAAAATAGGATCTTCGACATTCTGGACTGTCATTTCTCCCTCTCCCTGTAGGAGCCAATTTCTACTCAGAGATGGAAATTTCCTTAGAATATTCTCCAATAATATCCCTTTTATTTCGGTATTGCTCTTGAGCATTTTACCTAAGCGGCCGTTCCCCATCCCTAATTTTACCTCGGCCTGCCGCTTGGAATACCCTTGATTCTCAATGAATTGAATAAATCTTTGAATCGTAGAGCCCATTAATTTTAAATTAATTGAGAAAAATCTACACATAAAATTTGCTCGTGTAGATTTTTCTACATATATTTGCTTACCAACAAACAAAGATAGATAAAAAATGAGAATAACAATGCGAGCGGAATCTGAGGACCTGAAGGGCTCTATGAAAGAAATGGTTATTAATGCCACACTAACCGCCCCATTAAAAAGGCGAAATAGTGCGGCCCGCTACGCATGGGAGTTGAAACTTATCTACGGTAAAGTCTACACTGTGAAGCTCACAAATGATCGTTCAGAGGTAGAAATAACTCGTGTTGCATAATGCTGAGAGTAGAATACATAAAAGGACAGCCATCCAAACGAACCCGCAAAAGCGAAATAGACCGCCTATCCCGGGAATACGCTAAGCGAGTGATAGAAAAGCGGCTACTCAGGCACCCGGAAGATATAAGGGACGAATTAAGAAAAGAAATCTATAAAGAATACGGATTATGATAATGTCAAACACTCCCAACGCCTCTCAAAAATGGGCATTGATTATAGGGGTTGCCTTAATCACCTTGATCGCATTCCCTTCCTGCGAAAAGGACGAACTCCCTGAACCGACAAAGCAAGAAAAACCCGAAACGAAATGCAGCTGCGGCGGCAAATAATTAAAAACAAGAAAGCCCCGGCGGTAACCGAGGCAATCAATTAAATCTTACAACAATGCAAACTTACGACTTATTCGAAACATTGGCAAATCACCTGCGACCGGCAGTAGAAACGATGATGGAACGCGCTCCCTCCTACTATGTTGACCATTCCAAAATAAATGGCGACTGCGTAGAGGTGGTGTATCAGGTAACCGGCGGCGATGTAGAGCAGTGGAACGAAGGCAGCATTCCCCTGGAAAAGCTGAAAACCTACATCGAAAAAGAAGGCCTGAATGAGGTTGAAAACAACGGCGTAAACCATCACGGCGAACACGTGCAGGATATCTTCGATATGCCGGTGGATATCTTTTTGGAAGATTGGGAGAACCGTAATAATGCAGTAGCGGAATATCTGCGTGATGGAGGGGAGGTGATATTATGAGCAAGCAATTCGAGAACACACCGGAAAATAAAGCCCGGTTCTTTGCTCTGTATTTTGGTCTGGAGGTATGCTACCGCAATAATGATCCATACAACCGAAAGGGGGACGTTTGCGCCTACACGTTTTCCAGGGACAATAAAGTAAAGAAAGACGCTTATCTCGAACTGCGCCCCCTCTCCGACATTACGGATGAGGAAGCCACTACATTATTGTGCATGGTTCATCCTGATGCGATTTTTGAATCGGTTAGCGCAGATTGTCACGGGATGACAATTAACTACAGCGAGGGTATATTTCATTACTCCTTTGGGTTCCACATTAAAGGTGCTCCTGCCGATCGAGCCGACTACCTCCGCTCCCGCTCCTTCGCCCTTCCCTACATGGGCGTTTCCGTGGAAACCTTCGTAGAATGGGGATGGATTAAATTGAAAGGAGGTCAGCAATGAAATCACTGCAAGACTTCGACGGCAATGAGGTTGCCTACCGCCAGTACCTCGAGAGCTACTACGCCATTCAAATCTTCTGCAAGATCATGGATAGTCATGACAGGTGGCAGCATGACGGTCATACCCCTGAATCTGCTGCATCGATAGCAAAACAATACGCAAGGACTTTAATACAATCGCAATGAAAGAACTCGATACCTCATACACCGGAGGCCGCGAAATGTCCACTACTGAATGGTTTGAGTTTACGGATATCGACCGCGCTAAAATAAGGCACCAGGAATTACGGGAAGAAAAGTTCCTGCGGGATGCGGAAGCCTTCAACGACCATGCGAAGCAGACGCTTTATGAGATGCTTAAAGGCATTCTTATGCTGGCAGCTACCCTTCTATTCTGCCTTGCAGGGATCATCTGGAAAGATCAAATACTGGACTTCTTCCGCAATCTTTTAAACTGAAATGACTTACGACCACATATCAGAGGAGGAGCCCCAAAACGATAATGCCATTATCTGGCTGATGGCGGGGGCTGCAGCGATCGGAATAATTGAGCAAATCATCAAATACTATACAAAATGAAAATCACCGACGAAATAAGACAAAGATTAAGAGAGCCACTGCCGAAAGAAGCAGTCAAGCCGCACCCTACCAAAAATTACCTTTCCACTATCAAGGCCATTTACGTGGTGGAGCGCCTAAACGATGTGTTCGGCGTAGGGATGTGGAAATTGACTTCGGAAGTTATCGACAATTCTACCAAGCATATTGTGGTGAAGTCGCACTTGGTTATCCCTGAATACGAAATAGAGCTGGAAAGCTATGGCGGCAACGATAATGCAGATCTGGGGGACGCTTACAAAGGGGCCACTACAGACGCCCTTACCAAAATGGCATCTATGCTGGAAATAGGAATTGACGTATTCAAGGGATACGGAAACAACCCACCTGTTAAAGAGCCTTCCACCGACGAAAAGGTAAATGGTATGCTCAAAAAGCAGCAGCAGGCAGGATACGACGAACTCGTTCCGTTTGACCTGAAAGGCAAAATAAAGGCCTGCGAAAGCAAAAAGGCTGTAGTAAAACTAACCCAGGATAACCCCTACTGGACAACCAGCGAAGAATTTCAATTCCTGTGCAAAGAACGGGTTACCGAACTGGAAGGAGTACCCGCATGACACATGTTGCAACTATTCAAAAAGGCGAGTTTTCGGAACTGGATAAAAATGCAATCGAGGCCATAGCGTCTCACTACGAGGACGGAATTAATGAAGGTTTTATTGACCCCATAGAAGCCCTCATAATCGCCAAAAAAGGCCAGGAAATTTACAAGGCCGTTGAAAGGCGAGTTAGGCCCCTGGCTGAATCCGAAATCAGCATTCCCAAAGGCGATAAGATCACCAAATACTATGCTGAGGTTACCCAGGGAGAAACCGGCGTGAAGTACGACTACGCTTCCTGCGGGGATAAGCTTTGGGACAACCTTAACGCGCAACTTGAATCCATCTCCGCAGAAATAAAAGAACGTGAAAAGTTCCTGCAGGGAGTAAAGAAGGAGCAGGGATGCTTTGACCCTGAAACAGGAGAAAGCTGGACCGTAAACCCTCCTGTTCGCACCGGGAAGATTGGGCTTAAAATCACCATAAAATAACGATGCGCTACGAGTTCAACGGTGTAACGGAAAACGGAACCCTTCGCATAATAAACCGAAGGTTGTTCGACGAATGCATTCATTCATTCAATGGCAAGCCTGTTACCATTACCCTTGAACGCAAGAAGAAAAAAAGAAGCAGCCCGCAGAACCGGTTTTTTCACGGCCCGGTGCTGGACATTCTCCAAGCGGGATTGATCGATGCGGGTTTCAACGAGGCCCGATCAAAGGATTGGGTAAAGGATCTGATAAAGTACAAGTTCCTGAAGTACGAAACCATCAGCGAACACGGAGAGCCAATAGAAGCCATTAAGCACACGTCGGAGCTTACAACATCTGAATTTATGGACTTCGTGGCAGATGTAACACAATGGGCAGCGGAATTTCTCGGTATAGAAATCCCCGACCCGGGACAAGTAGAATTAACCTTTTAAAATATGAGCAATTACGAACAAAAGCCAGGAACAGGCGCAATCTTCAAGAATGACCATAAGAAGCAGGACAGCCACCCTGATTACCGGGGAAAAGGGAAAGACCTTCAAGGAAATGACATTGAGATATCTATGTGGGTTAAGAAATCGAAGGACGGGAAATCGTTTTTCAGCTTTCAGATACAGGAGCCCTACGACAAAGGATCTATACCTAAGCAAGGGAATGGCCTGCCGAAGTCACAGGAATTTGAGAATAGGGACGATTCATTGCCCTTCTGACATTCCAAATAAGGGGCTATAGGGCTACTTGCATCGGTTAGGATTAGGGCTTATCGGTCTGCGTACCTCTGGCCGATAATGAGAGGTTGGGATTGCCAATGTTGCCGCTTGAAGGCTGCATCCCCAACAAGTACCGCAAAGTGCGATGATGCAAACAGTACGCCCCGCAGACAAACGATAAAACCCAACAAAGGCATGTTGGTTGACAGCCCGGAATAGACGGGCTTTATTAAAAACATTAATCATGACCTGGTACAACACAACAGCAGAAGCTCCCAACCAATTGGACATCTTCCAGCAGCGGGCAGAAAAGCAGGAAGCAATAGTTCTGCAGCTATTTGAGGCACACAAGGAATTAAGCCCCTGGAAGGCATTCAAGCTCTGCAGGCAGTTAGGTCGAGACTTCCCTATCACTTCGATAAGAAGGGCTATATCTGACCTTGAAAAACAAGGGAAGCTGGTTAAAACAAGTAAGCAGGTCAAGGGGCCTTATGGGGTTAATGAATATTTGTGGAGGGCTGCATGAAGGATTTGCGCATCATATCAGTATCAGGCGGGAAGGACAGCACAGCGCTTTACCTGTTGGCGCAGGAGTATTTCGGAAATAGCTTCCTTCCGATCTTCGCAGACACGGGGAATGAACATCCGGTTACGGTCAATTATGTGAAAAACCTTCATGTAATGACTGAAGGCCCGGAAGTGGTAATGGTTAAGGCTGATTTTACAAAACAGTTAGAAAAGAAAGGAATAATACCAACCGAAAATCCATTCGCTGATATGATGCTGTGGAAAGGCAGGGCTCCCAGCACAAAGGCTCAATTTTGCACCGAACATGTGAAGTTATGGCCGATCCGATTCTATCTTGAAAAACACTATCCACGAGATTGTTACAATTGGATCATGTTTACTGGTATCCGTGCAGGAGAAAGCGAAAGGCGTTCCAAAATGCAACCTTTTAACTGGAACAGCTTCTTTAACTGTGAAAGCGTCCTGCCACTGTTATACGAATCAAAAGAACAAATATTCTCATTAATGGCTCAAAAGGGCGTACCCCCTAACCCGTTATACGCCTTAGGGAATAATCGTGTTGGCTGCTACCCCTGTATCCATGCAAATAAAAATCAGTTACAGGTATTGCCTGAATGGGCGTGGGACAAAATAGAACATTGGGAAAATATGCTGGGCAGATCATGGTTTCCTTCCGGCATACTTCCCGGTAAACCAAAAGGATATATCCCTAAGATCAGCGAAGTAAAGGAGTGGTGTAAGACCTCCCGCGGAGGGAAGCAATACAATGCATTCAAACAGGACGCGCCGGATGATGCACCAAGCTGTATGACAGGATGGCTTCAATGCGAATAAATAGAAAGGAGGGTTTACAACGGATCAACAGGACCGCCAGAGAGCTAATAGAGTTGATCGATAAAAAAGAAAAATACCTAACACTGACCGCCGATTTACGGCTACTTGTAGAGAAGAACGAGATTGAAATTTTTGAACTTATGAAATACGGGGAAACATGTCAAAAAGTGAATTTTTAGAGAATACTCTAGAGGAGATAATTTTCAACAATCCGGATCGATTGCCGGAAGCAGGTCTACATGCTCCTGGAAAACTATATAGGCAAGTTCATTTAGGATCGTACGGTATAGCCGATATTATAGCCATTGATATCTATCCAAGAGAAATATGTATATCCATTTTAGAATTAAAAAAAGGAAAAGTTGGTTTTAATGAATTAGCCCAAGCTTGCCGGTATAAAACATGTATCGATGAATACCTGTATAGCCTGGAAGTTCCCAGGAAGCTATTAATCCATGTTAACGCCATTGCAATAGGAAGTTCGATTGACGAGACTAGCGACTTTGTCTATCTGTATAACAAAATTGACGATTATATCAGCATCTATACTTACGAATACGGGTTTGACGGTCTGAAATTCAATTTAGTCGGAAAGAGGTGGCACAATACGGGTTTCCATCCAAAGTGCCTGCGGGAACTTCATTCAACTATAAAAGAAAAATTGCTGCAATCAATCAAGGAAAGCGTGTATTCAAAGGGGGTTGAAAATGTCTAAGCGATTTACAGATACCGAAATATGGGAAAAGTCATGGTTTATGGAACTTTCCCTCAAGCACAAATGCTTAATCAGATTCCTATTTGATAAATGTGACGCTGCCGGTGTGTGGCAGCCTAATCTTCTGCTTGCAAGTGTTTTCATTGGTGAGAGAGTAACCAAGGAAGATTTTGAGGTATTAAAAGACCAGATCGAATACCTGCCTAACGGGAAAATTTTTATAAAGGACTTCGTAAAATTTCAATACGGAGAACTTACTTCCGCCTGTCCTCCACACCGAAAGGTGATAGCTCTACTAAAAAATTACGGTCTCTTAGAAAGGGTAACGGAAGGGTATTATAAGGGTAATAATACCCTGCAAGAAGAAGAAGAATATAAAGAAGAAGAAAAAGAAAAGGAAAAAGAAGGGGGGATTACAAAGGGGGGTATTCCCGATTACTCAGAGTTCGAAGAGTATGCCGAAGAAAAGGCATTGGAATTTAACATCGCCATAGATGCCGCAAAACTCAAGGCCAAGTACAACGCATGGAAGGAGGCCGGATGGCGTACCGGTGGAAGTAAGAGCAAAGGAGGTGACCGCGCGATAAAAAACTGGAAATCCACGCTTTGCAACACGATTAACTTCCTTCAGCCGGAAACAGGTTTGAAAAAAGAAAAAAGGGGAGCCGTAGCGGCAATCGAAAGCTTCCAAAACACGAGAATGTATGAATGAATTAGTAAGACAATCAGGGGCTTTAATCGATATGCCCCCGGTTAAACAGGTCGCAAAAACGGAGTTGTTCCAAGCTGTCAATGCAGCAATAGGCAAATCCTTCGCGGATGCTGGAGTAAAAATGCTGGACGACAATGACCGGGACTATCTGGTCAACCAGGTCGTAAAGGACATTCAAACCTACACGCCAAACCTTCGCCTGGAGGAAATCGGAATTGCCTTCCAAAACGGTGTAAGGGGCAAATACGGGGATTACTTCGGCCTCAATGTGGTTACGTTCAATAAGTTCCTTGTAGCCTACCTGTCCAGCGGGGAACGGGATCAGCGGATACTGAAAGAAGCCGACCCGGAACCGGAACCGGCCCCTCCTGCGCCAGAAGAATACGATCAGCGCTGCATGGGGCATCTGAAGGATGCGTTCAAAATTGTTTCCGAGGGAGGGTTTTTTGAGGACTTCGGTAATTTCCTGTATACATGGCTGGACAAAGAAAAGGGTGTGATAAAATTATCCAAAGAACGCAGGTGGAAAATTTGGGAGGAAGCCGAAACGAAACTACTTCTCGAAAAAGAGGAAGAAAAAAACGCTGCAACAGACTACCTAAAACGAAAGCAGATATCGCTGATCATTGAAAAAATTCAGGCCAAATCAAAAAATGACCTGGTAGAAATAAAGGCGAAAAAAATTGCCTTGAATACTTGGATAAAGGATCAAATAGAGTTTGGAGGAACGCCAGAAAGCATATTTAACAATGAATGAACTAACCCAATACATCGGGAAAACCGTCCGATTTGAGTACGTAAAAAACGGCCAAAAACACGTGGTTGTAGACCACCTAAAAACGGTTCAGGAAGACAGGATCAAGGTCGGAGACACGTGGCTGCCCACTACCGGAGCATTTATTATTTCAGAAGTTGAATACAAAGGATCATGAAGCCAGGACAAAAAATAGACAAAAGCCTTACGGCAAAGTTTGAGGCGCTTTTCCTTTATGAAAAGGGAGTTCATATAGCCCAAATTGGAATTATCCAGAAGGTCCACAGGACAACTATCTACAACCGATTGGCGACAATTCAGGGGTATATATCTGTATACCCGTCTATTAAGGCGCAGTACCAGGAATACGCCAACAAAATAGAAAGGCGACCCTCTTGATGCAGCGTAATTCTACCATAAAGATGAAAGAGGGCAAATGCCTTGACTGTGACTATAACGGGCCGCTGATAGCTGGTAGGTGCCAAAGTCATTATAAACGGCACAGAGCGGCTGTAAATAAGAAGAAACCGGAAACGATAGAGGTCAGGTCAATTCAAAAATACAACAACCGTTCAATCAGCTGGCTGATAAAAAAAGCTACCCAGGTATTCAACAAGTACATCCGGGAAAGAGACAGCAACGGAGATTCATTTACCTGTATTTCCTGCGGGGAACTCAAATCATTAAAGCAGATCCAGGCCGGACATTATTTGTCCGCAGGGCATAACGGAGTAGTAAGGTTCAACGAAGATAACGTGCATGCCCAATGCATCAGATGTAATACGTATTTGAGCGGGAACCAATTGAAATACCGGGAGAACCTGATTAAAAAAATAGGGTCGGAAAGGTTGGAATTACTTGAAAGGATAGCCAAGCAATCAGGGCACCGCTGGGATCGGTTTGGATTGATCCATTTGATTGAGACGTACAAACAAAAAATTAAGGATTATGACATTCGATGAAATGACCGAAGCCGTTAGGGAGGCCAAAGAAACAACAAGAAGGGCCGATTCTATGGTAGGCGACATGCTTGAAATTATTTATAACCGGATCCGGCTTGCTCCCGATAATTATTGGAACAATAAGCGGTTGGCTTATCTCAAAAAGTCACTGCAGGATTTTGATGCAAAGCAGCTAAAATGGAAAGACTAAAGGACTTTTTGAAAATGGTACCCCTTGCCGGAAAGCGTTTTTGTGAATTTGTAGCCCTTTTTAAAGGCCCGATGAAAGATAATATAAGAAGGGCATTGTGGCTCCATGTTGGAAAAATGCAAATGGAATTTAGAAAGGTTTGTATCAAAGCAAACAACCTCATTGTTTTCAATCGCCACGTACAGAGCCTTTATGTCCTTATTCATAAAAACAAATGTAAAATAATTGGTACATATTTTCAAATATATTTGTAAGTGTAAAATTATTGGCTTATTTTTACATAAGCAATTGACATTAACACTTAAAGACATGGAAACGATCACTATAAAAAAGACGCATAAGGATGTTTGGATGAAACGTTTCGATGACTATGAGAAAAAGTTCACAAGGATTTCAAAGAAAGAAGGGTTAGAGAGCCTTAAGCTTGCAGGCAGGATTATTTGCAATGACGGGGAGCCTGTTTCTGGAAGGTATCAAATGTGGTGTTACGTAAACTAAAACAACCATGCAAGAGAGCATAATGCCCCTAATACTTGCCATCGGCGTATTCCTATTTATCGTAGTGCCAGCTTATTTCATTGTTGTGGCCCCAGGCATTTCGATTCATAAAAAAACTGCAGCCTCTATAAAGCCAGTAGAAGGCCAAAGATACCTGTACGCGAGAGAAGGAAATGCCTATGATGGATTTACGGGGGTATGCCATTACGATTCAGATTCCGTAAGCCTGTTTTCTGGAACGGCTTGGCTCGTAGCAATTGAACGAAAATCATTCAAGTACCTGATAAAAGTTTAACCCCTCCCCCGGTAACATCCGGGGGTTAAAAAGAAAAGATGAAAAGATACACATACATAAAAAAGCAAGCTGACGAGCTTTTCCGACTCAATGAGAAAATGGAAAAGCTTTCCGATCGATACCAAAGCGAAAACACTTCCCAAAAGCAAATCCAGAAGATCAATGCTGAAATGAACTGGCTCGGCATGCAAATCGGTCAGACCGAGGAAAGAATAGCTTTCGGCCTTGGTCTTATACAGCCAGAACAGGTGCAAAAAGAATGGAATCCCAGCGGATGGCATCGGTACGCAGGAATCGAGGAAGAGTTGAAACGAGTTGAATTTTCGTAATCAAAGCCAACAGTAAAATAACATGGAAAAGAAACACACCCCGGGCCCCTGGCACCGAAACGTTCCTCCCGCCACTAAATACCCCACTATATTTTCAGGTATCAATACTCATGTATCGCGGGTAGTTGTAGACGGTTTGTCTCCCGAAGAAGTGGACGCTAATGCAAGCCTGATAGCCTGCGCTCCTGAAATGCTTGAAATGCTGAACCAACTCGCGGAAGAACTGGAATGGCATGGCGTATCTCTTTTAAAGGCAAAAGAAGCAAGGGAATTAATCAAAGTAGCCACAACACTATAAAAATGCAAAAGAATTACAAAGATTTTTCGCTTGAAAAAGCACTCGCCGGAGAACCCGTAGTAACACGGAACGGAAGAAAAGTACAGCAGCTGCATTTGTTTGATGCTAAAAGCACACAGTATCCCATTCACGGGGTATCGGAAGGCTATGTTTGGGCATGGACACGGAAAGGAACGGTTTATACCTTAGAAAGAGAAGACCCTATGGACCTTTTCATGTTGCCCCGTGAAGTAACCTATTGGGTGAATGTGTATAGGTCGCCCGGCAGCCTGACAGTAAGCAATATATTCGAAAGCGAAGATCACGCATTAACTTATGAGGACGACTGTTCTTACGTCAAAACTATCTCCTTCACAATAAATGAATGAAACCATGAGAGAAAATCTTTTTCGCGGAAAGCGAGTAGATAATGGGGAATGGGCGTATGGCAGTTATCATTGCTGTGAAGGCGCTATTCGGGGCCCAGGAAACACCGTCATCAATATTAACAAGCATTGGATTTTAGAGCGACGCGTACCTGATTATGTGGGATGGGACATTCGTGATTCCTTTATCGCGCGAGAAGTTGAACCCGCAACCGTGAGCCAATTCACCGGCCTTAAAGACAAGAACGGTGTAGATATTTATGATGGGGATATTGTTACCATGGATAGTTATCCGTTCTTCGACAATGATATTCCTAATTATATAGGAACGGTCGAATGGATTTTTAATGCATGGCAACTCGTTCTTTATTGTGTAAACCCTCTTAAAAGTGGTATTTCTGGCGGTGTTAATGGGAATATCGAAGATGAGAAACAAACTCAATTCCAGATCATCGGCAACACCCACGACAATCCTGACTTACTTAAAACCAAACAGAAATGATATACCCAGTAACATATTACGGCGCAAAATGCGATAACTGCGGCAAAGAATGGGCGGACGCAAACGAAGGGTATGCAGCGTATAACTGCGAAAACTATCTAAGTGATTGCTTAGATGAAGAAGGCTGGCACTTCGGCGGCGGGGAGGATAATAAGCACTACTGCCCCGACTGCCATGAAGTAGGAGATAATGATGAAATAGTTATTAAAAGCAAAAAGTTATGAGCAACATAAATCAACAGGAATCACCAAAGCAGAAAACAATTCGCGAAGCATACGGGGATCAATGGGAAAAGGTGAGTGAAAAGAGTTGACGTGAACGGTTGGTCGCCTTACCCATATGTTCAGGCGCACGATATAAAGGGATTGGAGTTAGAATTTACAGACGATTGTATGTTTCTTAGGCCCAAACTAATCTCTGGTATCGATAACAACAACGGCTGGATAAGAACAGACGAACGGTTGCCGGAGAATGATGATGTTGTTACTGTTTTTGAGGATAACTCTCAATATGATGCTTGGTATAACAAAGATGGAAAATATTGGGAATGCCCTTATGAGGGCGCGTATTCCACAAACCCTTCTCACTGGCGACCAAAAGAAAAATACCCAAAACCAATTTATTAACCATGAAAGAAGAAATAACCGAACAGGCTTTAAGGGAAGAAGGGTTTACAAAGAGTTGGACAGAACGGGGATCCTTTGTTTTCAACAAATTTAAGGGATTCAATATTTACTGCGAGCCTGTAAGCGGTCATGTCTGGGTATCTTTTAGTTGGGAGCTTTTGGCATTCCCCGGATGCAAGACAATGACGGAACTTCGGCAATTGATTAAAATGCTTGGAGGGAAGACTGATGCGTAATTTCATATACGGATATGTAGCTTATAACTACTTAACCGGCACATTCTCTTTTATTCCGGAAGAATGGCGTCCCATAAAAGGATATGAGGGTCTTTATGAAGTATCCAATATGGGGAGGGTTAGATCGAAACAAAGGCCCATATTGATGAAAAATAAAAAGACGAGGGTTCAGAGGGGGCAGCCAATGAAACATTTTATAAGCTCTACCGGGTATTTTGCGGTTAGATTGAGTAATCAGGGCGGTTGTAGAAATAAATTAATCCACAGACTGGTGGCGGAAGCGTTTATCTGTAATCCATATAACAAGCCACAGGTTAACCATTTAGATGGAGACAAACAAAACCCAATTATAAATAACCTCGAATGGTCAACCCCAGAAGAGAATATGCGGCATGCTTACAATTACGGGCTCATGAATCTTCCGATGGGGGAAGGCCACTGCTGGCATAATGTTTTCGGAGGCATGCACCCAGCCGCCAAATCGGTAATCGATACTGTGAGCGGCCATATTTACCCATCATTAAGAGATGCCGCAAGGTCAGTGGGTATGAATTATAGCACATTGGCATGTAAGCTAAACGGAAGCAGAGGCAACGATACGACGCTCATGTATAGTGATCAATGGCACGACGCCCAGGATAAGACATTTGGACCCAACTCATACTTATTTAAACGAATATGACAACCTCAGCAAAACACACCACTCCATGCAAGGGATGCGGGAAAGAAGTGCCTATGATCGGCGGCATATCGGATGTATGGTGCCCGGAATGTGCAATATCGAAAACCAATAATAAAATTACAATAAAAACAGCAGAAGAACTATTAATAGAGAGATTTTGGATTAATCCAGATAGGACCGGATTGGACCATATCAATATCAATTATTCCGATATAGATGAGCTCATGCAAGAATACGCAGATCAGGCCAGACAAGAGGAAAGGGAACGTATCGGGAGGGCCCTTGATAACCTTATACATCTTGCAGATATAATGTGGCTACAGACAGCACTACCGGGGCAGCACCATCCGGTTATTGAAACAGCCAGGCAAGTGCTTAAAGAAGCCGGTTACGACCCAAACAACCCCACTCCCTAATTAAGGAAACGGGGTAAAAACTTAAATAAGGAAAAATGAGCAGTATAGACAAAGACAAAGCCGACCGGGAAACCATCGAAGAAATGGAATACCTGCTTCAGAAGCGAAATGAGCAAGGTTGGACACAGCAGGATGCCGATAGGTACAGGTATTTGGAAAGTACTTTAAAATAAGGAACTATGAGCAAGAAACATGTAATAATGGGAGTAGAAGGGAAAACCGGATTTGGTGTGCGTGACCCATACACTACCCTTAAATTGAAATACGACCGTATGAGAACCGAGCTTGAAAAGATAGAGGCTTATTGTGCCAGATTTGAATCAAACACCGTGGCACGAGTTGTTGCTGCGGCCGCAAACAAGGCCCTTCAGCAATCACAGGAGGGGTAACCCTTTCGCGCCGCAGCCCCATTGGCCGCCTACCTATAATACTCCATTATCCGGTTAGCAAATACTTCTATCTCCTCAGATATCTTGTTCAGCACCTTGATACGATCACGAAGCCCGGCCTTTGGGTCGATCACTTTAAAGTCTTCCAGATGATCCTCTCCCAGGAGTTTCCTGCGCTTCATCGGCTCCCACCGCTTGAATGCTTCCAGGGCCTCCTCCGGTGTATACCACTTTTTAGTAGGGGCGTAATAGATCCAACACTTAGCCGAACGCGCCATTTCTATTTTCTTTTCGAGCCCGATATACATTTAGCAAAACTAATTATTTTAGTAATTAAATTAGCTACGCTCCCGCATTTTGAGCATGTATTTGTGCAGATGACTGATAATTGAAATTTACTATATTCGACCGTGGTAGAGATAGCAACTATTAAGCTGCTGCGGCGGCTCCAGGAGGAAGGGTATACGATGCTTGTTTCCGGGCGTATGAACGGCCACGGGAACAATTTTTATTTCCCGGAGAAAACAGAACTAGATCTTGATGATTTTGTTTATTCCTTGCCCCTCGAGGAAGATCAGGCCCTTTCAATAGGAGATGCCCTGAGGTGGCTAACGGATGAAGAATTAAAGGAACTATGTGTAATAACATCAGCATAAAGACCCCCAATTATCAGCTGCTGGAAAGACAAACCAGCCTGCAGTTTCCCCCGGAACACAGGGAACTGTACAAGTCGTATTATGAGGTATCGGGATTTAACAAACCGCTTCTCCCGGTGGTGTCAACCGAGGCACCCAGGGAGCTGCGAATGTACCGCTGGTCGTTCCTTCCTGGATGGGTAAAGGATCCCGCGACATTCAAGGCGAATACACTGAATGCCCGGGCCGAAGAACTGTTTGAAAAACCAACTTATCGTTCCTACTGGCGCAACCGCTGCCTCCTTGTAACAACCGGGTTCTTTGAGCCGCACGAAGTAGACTACAGGAAGCAAAACGAAAGTTGGCACGTCCGGCCAAAAGAGGGGGAAATAATGTATCTGGGATGCGTCTGGTCGAGGTGGGGAGATACGAATACCTTTTCGATTGTCACGACCGAGGCAAGTCCGTTAATGGCCCATGTTCACAACGGTAAAAACAGAATGCCGTTGATCCTGGATGATGAAAAAGCCGAAGCGTGGTTATTACCGGATCTCACAAAGGAAGAAATGGCAAAGCTGATGGAAACGCCGCAGCTGGATCACACTTTGGAGGCGTACCGCGTCATGGACGGGGTAACAAATACCAGGCTCGATACGAACGTCCCTGAAGTTCTCGTGCCGCTTCAAAACCTGTAGCTCTAAGAAAGTGATTGCTTTTCTTCCCCGGAGTAGGTAAATTTGAGTAAAGTAGTTTTGTGGGGCACCTTAAACCCGGTTGCATTTGTGGCCGGGTTTTTCATCATGAAAGACATCGTCTTAAAAGTCTCCTTCGGGGACGTGACTAAAGAAGTCGTCATTGCGCCCGTTCAGGCAGCGAGACTATCTTATCATGTCTACCTGGATAAAAAATATTTGGGGGCTATTCACAAGATGCTTGACGGCTGGCATTTCGACGAACAAAAGCCGGGGATATTTACCTATGAGGATATGCAGTTTATGATTGAGGCTGCGCGGAAGCATGCTGAGGGGCTTGATGCCTCGTAGTAGGCCGTGCCGGGCGAGCGTTAACCTCTGATCCACTTATAGAGAAAGAACGCCCCTATAGCAATCGCAAACATGATGATCATTGCCCGGGTGCCGATGTTCCGCAATAGTGTACTGTCGGAATCCTTGTTCTTTATAACCGCTTCCTTTTGAACGCTTCCCGAATCGATCCGGGCAGTTTCCTTAGTGTGGGAACTGTCCCGGGCCGCGGAATCGGCTTTGTGTGCCGTTCTCTTATCCCTGCGCCCTTCAATTATCGTTTCCTGGGTCTTTCGGCCGGCCGTGTCGTAAAGCGTTTGTACGGCTTTAAACTCGCTGAAATCAACTGTAGTGTTTTCGGTGACGACACTTGTGGAAACATTCGCCTGGTAATCCCTGGCAAGGAACTTTGAATCGTAGGCGCTATCCAGGGTTGTTGTTGTCACTACCTTTTTTTTCGTACCGCACCCCAAAGAAAGCGAGCACCATAAAAATAGCATAGCAAACGCAAAATATGAAGACTTCCATTTCATCGAATATCGTTAAGCTGATCAATTATTAGTGAGCTTCTATCAATCGCGCGGGCGCAATCCCTCATAGCCCTGGTACTTTCGTCCATCGCCTGAATCATCTTTTGCCGGTCGTCGGCCATGTAGGTGCGAATTTCCGCTTCCACGGTATTCATTTTGCCCCACAGGACCCATGCGGCAATAAGCAGTACGGCGATTGTCGTACTCTTATCCAGGATCTTTTCCAGAATCGGACTTAATTTTTCCATCTTCTTCAGATTTACCGAAAACAATATTTATGACTGAGGGCAGCAGCCCGAGCAGGAAGCCAAGTATCAGGTTAAGGAACTCCTTCGAATCCGGCGAAACCGGTTCAAAGGTCACCTCGTGCACGTAGTTGAATATGAAGCCGGAAGCCCCTACCAGAAAGGCAAAGCCCAGGATTTTTGTAAACATGCGGTCTTTCATGGCATAGAGTTTATGTAAGCAACAGAATTATCAAACTCCTTTTCAAATTCTTCTATCCTGCGGGTCCCTTCGCCTGGGTTGACGATCTTGCGGGCCTGCTCAAGGTTGCATGCGCCCATTGTTACCAGGTAGTCAGAAAGTTTCTTTCCGGTGAATAGCCCGTCTCGCATTCCGAGCACCAGAATTTTAACGGCTATTTCAGGAGTTGCGGCTTTCTCCGGGAACCGGATCAAGTCCACCCCCGTTATTTTTGCAAACCGATCGTAGTTATACCTTCCGGTGATCTGAACGTATCCCCGACCCCTGAACTTTGCGCCATCCCCTGGCAGCGTATTTCCAAGCTGCTTCCCTACACGTGTTCCCGCGCCGTAGCGGCCTTCAAAATACGCCTCCGGTTCACCGTTGTACTTCTCTACCATTGAACGCCCGTAACCGCTTTCAAGTCCTGCTGTGGCAAGCACGTAGGCAATCTGCAAAGTATCTTCTACCCCGTATTCCAGGCAGGTATCGAAGATGAGTTTTTTATGTTCGGAGGTTGTCATGTATCATGTAAGTTTCAATACTGCATAGGCATATCCATTTGCCGTAACAGAGGTCAGGTTGATACCGGATAAGGGGACAATATCCCCGCTGTTTATTGTAATGCCAATCTTATCCACTTCGGTAATCGAAAGGCCTGAGAGGTACTGAGGAAGCGAAACCGTGTCTTTTACAACATCCGCATGATAATCGATGTACACAATCCAGCTTTGCCCCTCTTTGTGCCAGTATACGACAGCGTTTTCGTTTATGCTGGGATCAAAATATTGATGGTAAGCCATGCCGTGGTAAACGCCTTCGTTGGGCGCTAACTCATAAAGGCCGCGGGGATAACTTTTTGCTGTATTGTTCCTCAGGTCCCACTGTTCGGCATAACTCTTTCTTAAGGACGCTTTGGTGCTTCCGGTTTCATAGAAATAGCCATGCGCATACCCGTACTTCCGTTCTCCCCCGGCAGTTTCCAGTAGCTGAACCATCCTCTGCACAGGCTTATCAACATCCTCCACAACAGTAACATTGGGGTTATTTGCCGGTACGCTTGACCCAAAGTATACATCATTTGCACCCCCTAACGGACTTGATAAGTCGAAAGGCGCTCTGAAATTTATATTGTTGCCGTTTGCTACCGCGTTATTGGAGTTGGGCATGTAAGCCATATTCTTAACGGTCGCATCGGTTCCAGGAGTAAACTTCTGGGCCTGGAGAAATCCAATGCGGAGCAAATACCAGTCGATAACAAAATTTATTACCTCGTCAACATAAAGGGAATTGGTTTTATCGTAGGAGTAAACGATTGACCTCGTTATCATAGTGGGGCCGCTCGATGGCTCGAAGGGAGCGGACAGTACTGGCTGACGGAAATCGCCTATTTCCTGAATTTCTTTAAGAGAGAAAATATTGCCGTAATTAATACCTGCGCTTGCCGGTTTACCGTCCACAAGTAATTCCTGGGTCACCGATTTTACCGAAGGGAATATTTCTTCAGTCAGCCGCTGAGTTGCGGTGATCGTTCCTGTATGGGTCGCCCCTGAAACGTGGGTGATTGTGTTGCTGCCCATTGACCTGGGGATAACATCCCCGTTTGTTCCGGCATAGGACTTACCAAAAAACCGAAGTGTGTTTACGTCGATAACTTCAACCAAGATCCATTCAAGGGCGCTCGACTGCCATACTGAAAACAGATCCTGTGCATCTTTCCCGTGCGCCGCTGCAGTCACCTTTACGCTGGCTATACCGTGGTTTCCTGTAGTTGTTATGATGGTATCCAGCATCATAGGGCTGATATTGTCGTTCACATCGTGAATAAGACCGTCTGTATTTGCAAGCAGGCTTTCCCCGTCAGGCAAGGATTTATCGATGCGGTATACGCTATTTGTATTAGCCACCCCGTTGTTATTGGACCTGTCCCATATATGAAGAAGGTCATAGCTATTGTTAAATGGGATGCGAACGTAAAACTGAGTAGCTGACACGAAGGCGCGTAGATCAGTTTCGGGGGTCGTGGCCTCAGCCGTTGCGGACCTTAAAGGATGGCCGCTTATGCCGTATATTTCCTCGGGCGTGTTGGGGTCGTAAGGCTCATAAGGCGAAGCTTCCTTTCCCGCTTCTACCATAAACTCGTCGAAAAGGCTGTCCGATTCCGTTGCACTCCTGATAGTACAGGCCAAGAAGGTAGATTCGGGGGGAGCTAAAAACGTGCACTTACCATCAAGTTTTACAAATCCTATATCAGAGGCCCTGCCGCTAAGGATATAGTCAGGGGAATCTGCGGGAGGGCGCGGGTTTGTGCCTTTTATTATGGCCATAGCCTGCTGGGCGCTGTTCCAACCGGAGATTGTATAAGTCAGTCCCGGCTGAATAGGCATGTTATACATGGTTTTCCACCCTACTGCATCTGCAATTCCATGCCCTTCAGCAACCGACACAAAAGCATCTGCCAGTATCATTGTCGATGGATCAAATTTATTCCCAGGCTTTTCCATTTCAAGGGTTGGTAAATCCATCTGCCGGGCGGGGCTGTTCGGCTTGGACACATCGCCTAAAATCTCTCCATTGAGTATTCTCTTAGCCACTACATCGGTCCCCTGGTATTCTGCAATTGGATAAAACTCCTGGTAGGGTGTAGCTACACTGCCGGTTTGCAGCTGGTATGAATCTCGCGCCAGGTCCCATGTTCCGGTGCTGACGGCGATGTTCTGCCGGAAATAATAGCCGTTTGAGGGCACAGTAAACGTCGCGGCGGCTGGCGTAATTCCAAGCCAAGCCATATTTATATCGTAAATGTGGATATTAGCCGTATCTACCGCATACGTATTATCACAGCTTCGTGTATAGGTTTGACCAGGTGTTACTCTGATCACACCTGTAATCATGAAATTTGCCGCCACAATAGGCTCTCCATTTACTGAACTGATAGCATAACCTTCCTGAAAAGCATCCTTGTCGGCTATGTTGTGGGTCGCCGAGACTACGTTCGGCTTTTCGTTGTCGATAAGATCCAGTGCGCCTGTTGTTGCATACCCACTCAAATCTACAGTTATGGGAACCGGAAGCACGTCCCAGAACGTTCCGTTGTAGGTGAGAACGTTTAGGTTTTCTGTAGTTGTTATAGGGTCGCCGTTTACGTCCAGGAAGTTTGTGAATGTTCCTACTCCGGCGAAGTATGTTTCACCTACCGTTGGACCAACCGGATCGGTGCTTTGCTCTGCAATTCCTTCTACCACACTGATTCCTAAAAATGCTCTGGCAGACGCAATATCTATTTTTGCTCCTGTGCCGTCAGGAAGTCCGATTACCAGAAGGTCAGTATCTGACAGAGGTCCGGAATCAGGAAAATCGCTTATTTTAATGAGTTCAAGTGCCATATCATAGCTGTGTTAAATTTGTTCCGTTTTGAGTAACTACATTATCTCCGTCCTGGCTCCATACCATAACATCCTTTATCCCTCCTACGCCAGGGGTTAGCGTAGCTGAAAAGCTCACAATATCTCCGGCCGGTGCACTCAGGGTCAATGAGGTAATGAATGCTGACCCCTCATCCAGTATTTCGCTCCCGCTGGTAGCCATTCTCCAGATGAAAACTATTTGGTTTCTTTTGAGGCCCTGTAGGAACACGTAGCTGAACGACGATGACCGTTCAATTACCCCGGCGATAGAGACTGTGTAATCCTGGACAGATGGTGTATAGCTCCTCCATCCGTTATTTCCCCGTACAGTGGTTTCCATTGCGTCTGTCGTCTCAGGCAAATCGCTACTTGTCAGACAGGCAACAGGGACAAAATCCCCGTCCACTTGAATGAAAAATAATACCTCATCGCCCTTGATCAGATCAGCCATTTATCACGGGTTTAATTGTGTTTTGATACTCTGGTTCCTTGGTCACACTTGCCGCCGCCGTTGGGACGTCTATCATGCCGCTGTGCAGCTGGTTTAACTTGATAGTTGAAATCTGCTTCGCGTAGTTTATGGTAAGCCCTGTAACAAAAAACTTGTCTTGGATCCCGTCAATAGTTATCGCGCTGAAATAGGGGACGACCCCAAAAACGTCCCCTTCGTATACGTACTGGCGGCTTCTCAGGGAATACCCTATGCGTACGGCTATTACGTCCAAAAGCTCGAGCGTGGAGGGGAACAGAGGATTGTTTGTCACCGGGTCCCCTATCCATTTGTTTCCCAGCTCAATCCCTTGCGTTGGGGTCACCCCGTCATTTTCATACAGGGATCCCAGCAACGAGGCGTCACTGTCGCCATTAAATACCGTTTTAGCATCAGGTATTTCCAGTATATTCCCTTCGTTCTCGTGCCTGTAGATCCATGCTCTTAGTCCGGTATCTATTCCCTGGGAAACGGTTACTTTGGTAAATATTAGCTGAATATCAGCATCAAAGGCAGAGTTAATTATTTCGGGCTCATACAGCCTGATTTGCAGATCCCCGGCTACGGGAGGCATAGTGGTTTTAAGTTCTATTGTTCTTCCTGCATTGCTTCCTATCGGGGTTTTATTTAAATGAGAAACGCCCTCCCATTGCCCGGTCGTTCCGTTATACCAATTAGGGCCTACCTGGATACCGTATACGACATAAAAAGGCACCTGGTTAGCTGACGATCCTAAGACGTGCATATCAAGCGTCAAACCTCCGTTTTCTGCTGTAATGGCAAGAGGGTCAGAGGCGATAACTGGATTCCTTCCCGATCCTTCCACGTGCCGAATGACAAGTCCAGGGTCAAGAAATGTGAAGTCTATTAAATCGGCTTCCACAGTCCATCCGGGGGGCTCTGCCGCTAGTTCCAGCAGAAAGGTTGGATTGGTGAGTATATTTACCCTTACGCCGAGTTCATATCGCATGCGCGTAATCTTTACAGCTCTTGCTGTAGAGAGCTCCTGATTGGCGTTAACATGGTAGAAATCTTTTATTTCGGCCCATTCCGGGGCAAGTATCTTGTTTGGGTTTAGTTCTATCGATTCCATGAATAAACCGTTAACAACGGCGTATCGATAAAACTTGATAGGGTCGGATGATTGCAGCATGCGGCCCCCGGGGCTGAATACATACCAATGGCCAAGATATTGCACGATAATGAGGCCGAACGGTTCCAGTATCGATTGCAGGACCGCTTTACAGTCCATCGGCGTATCCTGATCAGCTTGCAAGTACCTTTCGTTCGATACCCGGATCCAGTCAAAATTGTCAATTCCATCCGGCGCGCCCAGGTACTCAATATCGGCCGCGATGTAAACGCTATCACTAGGGAAAGTCAACGGGGAAAGGCATGCGCAAACAATATCTTTAAGAAGATAGTTGCCACCCGCGGTAACGCCAATTTCCTGGGAATACTCGTAGTTTTCAAGCATCGAAAGTCCGTCAATTACCTGGAAGGCGGTTTCCCATTCATTTAAAACAAAGGATTGCAGGACGCCATCAGGAATTGCATACCCCTTGAACTGAAGAACGCCGCCTATTTTAAATTCGACGTAGTAATATTTTTCATCTTCCGCGTAAAGGGTATCGGCGGGTGTGTCGAGTGTGGCTAAAAAGCGCACGTTTAAACTCCCCCCTCGGAGGCATTCATAAGGATCGTCTACTTCGGGACTGTCGTATTCAACAGGATTATCACCAGCACCAATGAGTTCCGTAACATCTCCCGCAAACCCTTCCGAGTAAATATCTAACCGGCATTCCGGATCAAACTCCATAAAATATTGTAATGCCAGTGCCATTATGGGGTTATTCTGTTTCCGTGCTGTGCTTCTCGTTTCAGTATGCCTACAAGTGATCGGCCAGCAATTTCAAATACTACTGTTCCGGCTATTCCACTTGTATTAGCGGGGGATATGGTTGTGGTGCTCGATCCGGTGCTACCTGAGGACGCGCCGCCTCCGCTATTCCCGATGGTGCCAGACAGGCTTCTTGATTTCGCGGCGAATGCGGACCCGAGAGCCACTAATGCTACTCCTGCCCCAATTGCAACGGCTGGGTGTAGCGACTTGAGGGCTGTCTTGATGGATTCAAGTCCAATACCGACCGCTATCGCCATTTTGCCTAGATCCACCAGTACGCCACCTAACGCCCCTAGTAGCGCACCTCCCGCCGCGTTCACTACATTGCCGCCATTCACTAGGGCTTCCCCTAGCGCCGCGGCCACTGAACCTATTCCGTCCTCTATGCCATATCTCAGTATTTCGGAAAACCCTTCATTGAATGCCGCGGCCAACATCTCGCCTTGAGCTGTATATGTTGGGGCAATCGCTGCCGCCACTCCTTGAACCTGCTGACTGATATTCACAAGGCCGGCCGCCATGCGTGTGCCTACGGACATAGCGTATATATCTGTAATCCCTTTCTCTAGCCGCCAAAATGATGCATCTATGGCCTCTAACTCCTTTCTGGTCTCGCTTTTGGCACCCTTTCCATCACCGAGGAAGTTTTGTATTGCCCCGTCCGCTTTCTTTAGGGCTTCATAAGCCTGGTTTCCGTATTGTATTTGTTGCCTGGATTCCTGGTTAAGCTGTTTTGCGTAAGCTGCTTCCGACTTCTTGAAATTAGCTATCTGTTCTTCTAGGTCCTTTCGCCTAGTTATATCATACAGGTTAACACCCGCAGCTTGCGTATCGCCTCCAGCAGGTTGCAGATTAGCCAGATCTCGTTCCGCCTTGTACCTGTCCTCTATAGTTTGCGCTAGGCTTGCTTCCGTTTGTAATCTCCTTTTAGCCACATCGATAGCCGCATCCTGGTAGGCCCTAGCGGTCGATGCGGCAGTTATGGCGGCAGCCAGTTTCCCGTAAGCGGTTGCTGCTTCTCCTGCGATTACTTCCTCGTCAGAGAAGTTTTTTAATAGCGTCGGGTATTTGTCCCGCATTTCGTTAACGGCCGCAATCCTATCCTTTCGGGTTTGTGTTTCATCTTCCGCAATTTTCCGCAGTGTAGTAAGTGCTATGATCTCGGCCTGGGCGCTTCCTTCGCTTTCTCTAAGAAAATCAGCCAACCCTTTGACGGACGCGCCTAATTCGTCTGTTTTCTTTTTTGCCTTTGCCGCCCTATCTGAAAATAGTTGCAAACCAGTGGTTAGGACGCTAACGCCCAATATAGCAAGCGTTGCCGGATTAGCGAGGCTTCCAAGCAGGGCTGATTTCATTGATATGCCCGCAGCCTTTGCGCTGGCTGCCATGTATCCCAGGTTTGTAGTTAATTGGGTTATGTTATTCGCCACCCCTCGGATACCGTAGGGCGCGTCCTGAATTATCTGAGAAAATGATAGAGCTGCATTTGACCCACCATTAAAGGCAGCCACGCTTTTTCGTCCTACCGATTGCTGTATTGCGTTTCCCGCATGGGTGGCTTCAAGCGATATGTTTTGCAGGCTTCTGTCCATTAACCGCAAATCGGCGTACATGGAAGGATGTATAACCCCCCTTCCGAATCCGCCTCTAAGGCTTTTTGATGCCCTATCAAGTGATGTAGCCACCTTGGCAGATGTGTCAGAAAATGCTTTAGAGGCGGCCTGCATGTCGGATGTAACGCCTTGCGACCAATTCTCACTAACGGCCCCCGATCTTTTTAAAGCCGCCGCAACCTCCTGAGCGCTATCGGAAAATTCTGTTTTTATTTCCCTGGCACCTTTACTCGCTTCCTCAGAGGCTTTTCTTATGGAAATAGCTACCCTGCTGCCAGCGAAGTCAGCCTTTGATTTGAATGCCTCCAACGCAGAAGTAGCTTGCTCCATTCCGGAGATAAACTTTTTGGCATTTAGCCCTAATTCCGCATCAATCCTTGTTGGCATTGCGTTTCTTGTTATATTCTTCTCTCGCCTTTCTTAGGGCCTCTATCTGGCTTTCATTTGCCCGGTTCCTGATTCCTGTCATGAACTGATCAAAGGTCTTTGGCAGCTTCTTAGGGTCGTGGGACGGAGCGATCATCGAATGCCAGGATAATAACCGAACTTCGTCAAACCGTCTATCCTGCTCCCTGAACCACCCCTGTTTCTTTATCACGAACTCAGCCCATGTCATGCACCACACATCCCAAAGCCTCATCCCGAGTTCTCCCACAGCAAAGCCTATTACGTCTTTGTTCCAGTCGCCTTTTTCGGCTTTTTTTTTGAAAGATCAGCCTTCGGGACATTTCGCATCAGGCATTCTTCGGCGAACTTTCTGAACTCGGCCACGAACTTCATATCCGTGTTTGTCCATAGCAGGAAATCGGCTTCTGTAAAATCTGGACGTATCCCCTCTATCTTGCAATCAAGAATTGCAGCGTAGTAGGCCATAGTGATCATGTTGGAAACCGATTCGAACCGCTTGCCTTCTTTCGCGTCCCCCGCGGCTACTGACATAAAATCGATGTCGTTATCCAGGCAAGCATCTTCTATTACCCGAAGACCGAACGTAAAGCCGATCTCTTTGCCGTTAAGCTGTAATTTGATCCTTCCGTCCATTATACCGTGCTTGCGTGAATATCGCCTTCGGTCACGTCACCAACGCCAAGTAAGGTTCCGGATGCGGTCACTACTTCGTCTCCGGCCGGTGCGGTAAGTGCCAGGTTAGACATGTAAGCAGTTCCCGAATAGAGAAGTCCTTGCACCGCCTGACCATCTGGGCCAGCGAACTTCCAGTCAATAGTGCCCGCTATCGCCTTCTTTCGTAAAGAGTTATAAGACTGACGAGCAGTATCACCATCGGGCTCCGTATTAATGAACTCCAACTCAAATCCAACCTCATAATTGTGCCCTGTTTGGGTGCGAACTGTTTGTCCGGGATTACATTTGTTTCGCTGCTCGGAGAAACTCCAATTATCGGTCAGCGAATTGGACGTTAAACACGCGGCCGGTTCCCATGCAGGAATCGCTTCCGTATTGTCCCATATCCACAACAGGAGGTTTTCGCCTGGTAAATAAACTTCGTTTGCCATAACACTATGTTATTAAGTTGCTAAATGTTAACACGTTTCTAAATGTTGAATTAATAACTGTGTCCTCTATTATTGACACAGACAATTGCTTTCTCGTCCTTACATTGTATCCGCCCGCTATCTGAAGTTGTCCCCGGAATACATTTACAAGCTGTAGAATGCCATTGGAAATAAGCTCGCTTAAAAGCTTGCCCCCCTTATTCTTTGGGAAAACAGTCACCACGTCTAGCGTGATAAAGCATTCCTGCTTCTGCCCGCACTTTGTATTTGTAACCTCTACAGACTGTTGATCCCTTACAATCACGTAGCATTTGGCCTCCCGGATAATAGGCGGCGTACCGCGCAAAAACTCGTCGTACACTGGGACGGTTATAGCATCCACCTGTAGTGCAGCCAGCGCATCTATATACGCCTTTCTGATATTATGCGCGTGCTCGAACATACTTCTTCAACTTTTCAATGTACCTGATCGCTTCCTCGAAAAAAGACGGGTAGAAATACGGCTGTCCCCTTAATGTGCCGCGACCGGTCTTGAAATACGTCCTGGCGATGCGCCTTACTTCTGGATCCGCACTTGCCAGGTATGCTTTTGCTGCGGCTCCGGTATGAAACTCATAGTACGCATGCATGTCGTCCTCCCTGGTCTGAACCGCAATATTTACCCTGGCTGCATCTTTGGTAATTATTTCATTCCTCAGTATGTTCACAAAGTCCGGCTTCCTGCTGTTGGCTTTCCGCTCTACCGCCTTTCCAGTATTTGAAAGTATAGTTTGAGCGCCAGCTACCATATTTGTTAGCCTTTTGTCGAATGACCCCTTGTGCTTTACCTTGAATGTTATTATCATACTGAATCGCTAAATCTGTCTGCCCAAAGAATTGCTACTCGCTGCCGGTAATTCACGTCTACTATCTTTTTGATCGAGTACTTGTTACCGTCAATTTCAATCTCTTGCTTAACTGTGGGCTCGAAACCTGCCCTTGTTCGCATTACCACTTCGTATGGATTGGTCATTCCAATCTCCAGCGCATGAAATGTAGGCTGGCCGCTTAGCGGCGTAACCCCTACTTTTGTCCGGAGCAGCAGGGCTCTTGGGCCTGGAACCGTTCCACCGTACCCATCTGGAACATCAGGGTAATCAAAGAACTCCCCTATCCTGTTGAACTGACCCGCATGTACGCGTGTAGTCTTATTCACAGCCAAAGGTTTTTAGAATGTCCTTCGTAGTAGTACTCCATGTTAAAACCTATTGGGTTTTCAGAATACCCTACAATCATGTTCTCGTTGTATTCGAAGCAGCTTGAAATATCTTTTATCAGTCCCGTTTTTACGCTTTCTGGAACCCCCAGCGTTCCCCAATCGCCCGCGTTGTAGGTGATGATAGCGCCTTTAGGCACATCGATGCGGCCCTGGTGATCGCTCTTGTAGGCAAGTGTATTACCGTCTTTATCGACCACCGAAACAATTGAACCGATAGGCGAATAAGGCAGCTCCACAAAACCGGAGGTATGTTGCCAGCTTACCTTAAATACTTGCGGCCTCAAAGAACGGTTCATGAACTTTTCTGCCCTTTGTCGAGCAGATCGGATCAATTTGCTTAATACCGCATCCCAATCCGTATAGTCAATATTCAGCTTCTCCTTAACTTCATCCAGGGAAAGCGGTTCATTTCCGGTTTCTGAAACTGGCTCCAGCTGCATTCCATATGTTCCGGAGTTGCAGCCTTTCCATGTCACCCGGTTGTAAATGAAATTATCGCCGTCCTCGGTGCTGAAGATCATGCCTTTTTAGTTTTGCGCTTCGGTTTGTATTCCTTTGTTACCGTTTCCTCTTTTTCTTCCTTAATCAGTGGTTCGGAAGCGGGGAGGATGTTTACGAAACCTGCTTTTTTCAAAGCATTGCCTCGTATGGCATCTACTTCAAATTCATCCCCAGGATACCGGAAAGTGTTACCCCACGAATAATCCCTAAACCCTTTGATTGTTACTACTTTCATGGCTTTTTAATTAAGGGCCCGGCTTTTACACCGGACCCTAAGTGAACGACCTAAACCAATCAATTAAGCAGTACCAGCAGAAAGGTCCACGCTGATAAAGCTGTCAGGGAAGTAGATAGGGAGGGCAATGCGTTCCTCTACCAGCACAGTTACCAGGTTGGACGTGAAGTTATTGGCGTGCTCAAACGCATACCGAACTACAGGCCCCATCCTTTGGAATATCCTGGTTCCGCGAGAGAAGTCACCTACCAAGGCTTCACCCTGAAGCAATGAGCTGGTTTGGTACACCGGAACCCCGGCAACGTTCAGAGCGACAGCACCCCAAATTGCAGGATAGGTGTACATGCCATTGGAACCCTTGTTGATCAGCAGTTCCATGTAATCCTCCGGGGATACAATTATGCCGGTTGCCTGGCGTTTGAGCCTGCGTTCCTGGGCAAGAGCAGCAGCCAGCTTGTCCCATACATTTGATGCAGCTGTTACCGATCCAGAAGGCAGCGATAACGGCGTCGCAATCGTGTAAAGACCTTCGATATCTCCTACTCCGGTTCCTTTCAGGATCTTTTCATCCTCAACGTCAAACAGCGCCTGCGGCAGTTCAGAAGCCAGCCAGTCGCGGCTACCAACGATATCTTCCAGGAACTCGTCTGTTACCGTAAGGTGACCTGCAACCTTGTATACATTTGCAGTTTCTACAGTAGGCGTATAGTTCAGTTCAGGCTTCAGCGCACCCTCAGCCACCGTATTGATCGTGTTGCCTTCAGACCCAATCGTCATGCGCACGTAGCGAATGGCGTTTGAAACTGTTGGAGAAACAGGGATAATGCTGCGCATGTGGAAAAACTCATGCGGGGCCGACTGAATGGGCTGAAAATCGGGAGCCACAGAATCAGCTACCGTAGCAACAGCTTTGGTCTCCATCGGTATTTCAAAGTTGGTGCGAGCCGCAGCCTTCTTTTCAATTAACTCGGCGTTCTTTTCCAGTCCCTCGGCGATCATATCCCCCAAGGCTTTCCGGCGCATTCCGTGAATTGCTTTGCCGAAATCAGCTTCTTTCACCTTTGCAGATAACTTGTCGTGCTGATCCTGAATTACCTTGATTTCCTTTTTCAGGCTTTCAGTAAATTCATCCTTCAGCTTCAAAGCTTCTGCTTTTAAGGCTTCGATTTCTGCCTTTTCGGCTTTGCCTTCCATTTCTGACAGGGCCTTTGCGGCTTCCTGCAATGCTTTTTCGGCTTTATCGCCAGCGCCCTTTACGCCCTCTTTCAGCTCCTTGGCTGCAAGATCAATGGCGTCCTTTATTTCTTTTACTTCCATCTTTAATTTAATTTGAATGACTTATGAATGTGATTTATCACTTCGTCATCGGCTAAAGTGGAAGCATCCGGCTTTAGTGAGCTATAAAGTGATTTTACTTTGCTTTCTATGATTAGGTAGGTCTCATCGGTATAATTACCCCGCTTCAGTGCTTTTTCAAGCAGGTCAAGATCATCGACTATATCAGTCAATGACTTCACGCCAAGCATAGGGGTATTGCTGTTTGCCCCGAGGAATTGTAAGGGGCTTATTTCGAGTAACGCTATTTCGGTGAGGTAATTAGCATCCCTTCCTTTATTTTCTTTAATTATTCGGTAGCCGAAACTGTGATTTTTAATTATGCCATCCTCTGCCATGTAAAGAAAGTCGCGGCCGTTGGTGTGCCTCCCAGCTTTCCCCTCGTAGTAAGCTCTTTCGTTGTCCTCCCAAATACGATTTACCCGGCCTGCTGCTTTCTTTTTATCGTGATCCATGAGCAGAGCTATAAGATCCGCACCTTCCGGGCCTCGCTCTTTTACTGATTTATTGAATGCTCCTTTTTGGACAATATCGCCATCGCTGTCTTTGCTGCCGAAGTGAGAGAACACCCCCACGACAATGCCTTGTTTGGCATCAACGTCAGCGAATCCCTCTGAAATAGCTTTTCTTAGCATAATAAATACCATTCTGCCATCACGGCTGTAAGTATTCAAAATTACCTTAAATCGATAATTTCCTTAGCAAATATACCTATTTTCGATAAAAACAAAAATTAAATCACACTAAATGTTGAACGCTGGATTTTGGTGTGTCAGACCAGATACGGAAATTATGAAATACGTATACCCCGGTCATGAGGCCTACCTTCCCTATTCTCCTGCAATCATTCGTGAAATGACTGTCAAAACCGAGAGCCTTTTCCCGAAACTTAACCTTATTCCAGGTTGCCTTACTAAACAGCATAAGCAGCCCGGCAACGCTTCCGTTATTGTTTTCTACTTGTCCGTACCTGGTAAGCTCAAGCTCGAGGGCCATTTCGTAATGCTTTACGATATCCCGCTCGTCGAACATCCCTTCAATGCACTGATGCGGAGATACAAGACGATTGGTCATGCATCCCATTAAAGTATAGTTCTGCCCCGAACCGTTGACAATATCTTCTATTTGCTTTCCCCAATGCGACGTCAGGAACATGCTGTCCCCATCTCGTACGCATATCCAATCATGTTCCGGAATGTGCTTGCAGAAATCATTGATGCACTTACCAAAGTTCTTATCCGTGTCCCAGATGGTCATGTAATGAACTTTCGCCTTCATTGTTTTTGTTGGCTGATTGTGAGAGAAAATATGAAAGAAGGATCTTGCTACATGGGCTGGTAAACTATTCGGTCTTATTCCGGTTAGATGCACAGCGTGGGGGAGGCTCAATTGATCTCTATGGGTAAACTTTGCGGTAAGGAAGGCCCACTGCTCGCATAGCAATACGACGGCTTCAGACTTATCGCGTATCATAAACCCAGTTTCCCAAAGGCCCTCTTTGCGCCGAACCCTGTCATGGATAAGCGCATCTTTTTGCCTTTGTACTTTGAGGGGCTGAGCTTTCCCGGAGCGTAGGACAGCCTGGCATTCATCATATACACAAACTCTGGACGGATGCGCCGATAAATGAAAGCCGGGCTTCAGTACCGGCGAAAGATCCTTTCTTAACTCATGGCTGCCATCAACCCAAACGGTTTGTTCGTATTCGTGCAAATAATGATGCGGCCTTATCTTGATATCCCTTTGAGTAAATACGTCGCCTTTTGCGGGCCTGAATTTCCAGACCTTTGAGGTAAGTTCCGGATTATCGGTAAAACAGATATAATCAAACCCGGGTTGAATAAAGCAGGGCTCTTTAAGGGTATCGTACCCATTCAATATGCAGGTGTAAATTGCCTTCATGCAATGCCGATCTGTTGCCTGGTTCTTCCTTCTACCTTGTTCCAATCCTCATACGCCAACGGTACTTCCCTCATATGAAGGAGGGTAATATTGCTATCCCGATAATTGACGTCAATTCGCCGTATCTTATTCCAATACAGATGAACGAAAGGCACTATCTTTTCGGTATACATGCGCTTGCGGGTATCGTGAAATGCGATTATTCCCTTATTAGTTTCCAATGCCTTGTTGGCGAAGGATATACGCATTTCCCTAAATCCGTCTATAAATAGCAAATCATGCTCAGGAATGGACAAATCATTTATCGAATTAAAGTGTTTTATATATACGTTTTCGATATTCAGGGATACCAAATGTTTCTTGGTTTTGCTGATCCAATACTCGTTTGTCTCATAGCTGGTAACATGTCCCTGGGAGTAATGTCCAAGTATTTGCGTACTGCCTCCTGAGCCAAATTCTACAATGAGCGAATGAGTTTGAGCCAGTTCTTTCAATACCTCCGCGTCTCGCCTCGATAGATCCCCTATAAACTCAAGCATCAGTTGACGTTTATTTTTTTAATAGGCAAATCCATCTCGTGGTATTTCATAGGATGTATTTCGGGTTCCTGCCGTTTTGGGGGCTGTTCGGACCTCCCGACATTATACCCTATCCCAAGTCCTATCAAGAATGTTAATAATGCCAGTAATGCCACCATATTACGTTGCGATTATATTGGCCGCCCTTAATTTTGCAAGCAGTGCATTGAAATCTGCCACCAATCCTGCTATATCATTTGCTGTGCTATCCGCCTGGGCCGCTCCCTGAGCGGCAGTCAACTTTGCATTTATCTGCGTTTGTATTGCGCTTGTAACGCCAGCCAAATAACCTAACTGCGTATTGGTAACCGGGCCTATAGAAGTTGTTGCAGGCAATACTACCGTTCCTGTAAAGGTCGGGGATGCTACATTTGCTTTTGCCGTGAGTGCGGCAGGAAGCCCTGTTACGCCGGTTTGCGGGATAGCCGGAATTTGAGCAGCGGTAAGTCCGGTGATCCCAGAGCCATCGCCTACGAATTTCGCTCCAGCCTGTGCCGTAATTTCTCCGTTAGTTTCTATAGTTAGACGAACCGTAGGCGCAGTATCGGTCGTTACGTTTCTGGTCGCAAAAAGGAGCTTTCCCATGTCGCTACCAGATCCACTTGTTTCCTGGTAACCCATTACTGCTGCAGCGTGGCTTGAATCCTCGGAATGCCGATATCCGAAACCGATGAGACGGTATGAATTGGTATTGTATTCGGTTCCTCCCAAATGCAGGTAAACCGAAGCCAAGTCAAATGTAGTAGGCGCGTTGTTGTGCCCGGTTCCGGTTGGATATTTGGTAAGAATTAACTTACTTCTGTTATTTGGGTCTGAAAACAGAATTGGCCCTGTCATAGTGTCGCCGGCCTTCAAAACCTTATTATCGAGCTTCGTCACTACGGCGGGATCCAGCATGATTTCAGTAATTGATCCATTGGGTATTCCAATATCACCTCCGTCATCGGGAGCCAGGGCATTCGCTTGCAACCAAGCATCAAGTTCGGCTTCAGATCCGAAAAAATCCCCTGTTTCCTCGTTTATCGTGCTGCCGTAGAATGTTATTGGAGAAACCTCATCAAGAGGAACACCTCTTAACACCCATCTCCCGTTTATCTTGTTACCAACTATGCTGTTCTTTTTGAAACGGACATTGTTTATAAAAACCGTGTCGCTGTTTACCTTGAGTGAAAGTGCCATAATAAATAGTGTTAAATTAATACATTAGAAAATGATTCCACGTAATCTATCCCGTATCGTTTTATTACCTCCTGCTCTGTTGCTATAAGCTGTCTGCATCTGCAGTTGATCGTGTTCCCCGGGCTTCCTTCTGGATCTCCCGGGTATCTTAATAGCTCCCCTCCTACTTCGAACCTGTCACCGAGTGGAATAGGGCGCACATCCCGCATAGCAAAGTGAGCTGGGCGTGTCCTATCATCTTCCATTGGTATCCATCCATGCCAAATGGTGACCTCATTCGCCCTCCCGTATCCAGAAGCCCCTTGTTCCACGCCAGTGTTCAAAATTGTTGTGGCCTCAGTCCTTGCTATTGTTAAGGCATGGGGATCGATAAAATCACGAGCAGATAATTTGCTTAAAATGTTTTGCTTTTCTGCCTCACCCAATGTAATCGGAGCTCCCCTTCTCCTATTTATTCCTGTAATGGCTTCACCGCGTACAGGACCACTGGTTGACGACCTGTTTAAAATGTTCTGCCCCTCACCTTCATCCAGTATAACCCTTGCTACCCTCCGCCTGGTTGTTTCTGTAATCGATGCCATGCGCGTGAAAATATCTGTAAGCAGATACATGGCAGCAAACTGGTTCCAGGCATCAACTATCCATTCAGGGATCAGGTCCTTTTTACGCTCCAAATCATTGTACTGATTCCGCGCTACTAAGATAAGCATTTTCGGGTAAAAGTCATTGAATGCCAGATAAATAGGATCTATTTTTACCAACCTGTTTAGCTGACTATTAGCATACTCCGGTCCTCGTTCCTCAATCGCTTGAAGAACCGGCGCTACCTGGTGCCTGAGGCCACGCCTGATGATAGGGAATATCCTACGCTCTATTTGGCTGTGCGTTATCATATGCGTCGTTTTCTCCCGATGGATCAGGCTCAGGGATTGGTGTCATAGCTTGGCTTAAAAGCATCTTGCTTGTGGGCATTAAGGGCTCGTCCATCCCGGGTAATCCTAATTCCTCATAACCCATTGCCTCGCGCTTTTCATCATACGTCAGCCAGTCGCTTTCTTTCAGCCATTCCGATAATTTCTTAAGGTCCTCCTGCAGTTCTTCGTATACGTCGGTATTGAATCCCACATAAAGGCCTTTCCCGTACAGCGGCACAAGGTGTTTGTTGATTCCTAACGCCAGCTTGTCCAGCTCTGGTAAAACCGCATCGGTTATTCCCGCTTTTCTGGCTTCTTGGTAATTGCTTTGCGCTGCATTCGCCCGGTCGCCCATGAGAATCGAGGGCCAATGATATACATTGCAAAGCGTTTGTCGGTCATATTTCAGGCTGTCTATGATATTAAGGTCCACCGGTGACATGCCAATCTGATGCCAGCCTATTTTTCCGTTTGTGGCGAATATCCTGCCTCTGTTCCTGGAACCGGCAATTTCTTTATCGATCTTCGCTTGGAGCTGTGACATGTATTCAATACTCTTTGGAGATCCAGCATCGGGCCCTTCATTGAATACAAACCCCGCGGCTCCTGAATTACAAAAGGCTGAAGCAAGGGACTGGATACCCTCGTTATTCTGCTGGACGGTTTTTATCGCTGCTCTGAGCGGCGACTGCCCTCTTAAATGCCCTCCGTACAAATCATACTCCGGATTGAAGTCGGCGACATGTATTACCTGATCAGCCGGGATTTCAATTGTTAAGTTTCCGATGCTCATTTTATACCCCTGGACCGGCTGTTGCCAGGTGCCCGCTACCTGCTGGACATATTGAGGTGGCATATTGTACATTGCTACCGGTTTGCCTGCGTTAATGCTATCCTCCCCAGGCTGCTGCATGTACCACATATACTCCCCGGTGAGAAGATGAAATCCTACTGTATTTCCAGCAAATTCCTGCCAGCTTTGGTTTTCATTGGGATTGAGCAGTCTTGCTTCAAGTTCCGTGTCGCTGATTTCTTCAAGGGCCTTCTTACGGAAGGCATTTGCCTTTGTTCTGATGAATGGGTCTTGATTGTTTTTCAGCCCCTTGTACCCTGCCAGGGCTTTTTCGTCAACTATCCTGTAAACCACAGGGGGCGCAAGAATGGTCTTTCCGATAATAGAGGATATGATCGAATATACATCGGCGTTCATTTGGTAGCCCGTCCTTACGAATACCCTCTTATCCTCATTATACCACACAATGCCGCCGTTCCCCATATATGCGTAAAGGATCTGGTTTAGCAGGTTGCCCCCTTCCGGTGCAGGCTGCCCGCTGAACTGCCGGACTAATTTTTTTAATATGTTCATCCTATATAGTATTCGTATGACCGGTGTGAATGCGTATAAAGTCCGTACCTGAAAGCATCCATGAAATGGTTGTTCTTATCTTCTGCCCTGTCAGTCGGGTTCTTTTCCTTGTCAAGCGCCCATTTGTATTCCTGATATTCAAGTGCTGCGTTGGGGCTGTCTTCGGTCAAATGCACAATCTTTGACTGAATGTATTTTATCCCAGCGTTTACGCTATCGGTTCCTTTCAATGCCGGTTCCACAAACCATCCGAGATCCTGAAGTTCTTGAATACTTTTTGGCTCTGCACTATCGGCGTAGATGCATAATGATTTATCTACGCCGATATCTTCCATAAGGCGCGAAAGTTCGGGATTGGTCAGGCCAGCCATGTAGATTAGTTCGCGGGCATAGGCCTTATTGTTATGCTCCTGTATTTCAACCAGGGCGACCGGATCGCTGGAATAACCGAAGTCAAGACCGTAATACATATCGTATCCTTCATCGGGCATGGACTTGATGAACTTCCAATCCCGGAAAATGCGGCCCTTTGCGCCTTCTGATACGAGGCCCTCTACCATCGTATAATAATGATCCGGATTGTATAAATGGCTGCTTGGGTTTCCATACGCCATGAACTTTTCTACGGTAGTCCGGTTCATGTTGGAAATATTATCCCTGTAGGTGGTGTGTATGCTGGTAAATCCGTCGATTTGTTTCTTCTCCGCTGTATAATACCCTTTGTACTCGCTTTCTGTCAGATTGTAGAATCGCCTGATCAGCCAGTGGTTTTTTGATGGAGGGTTAAACAGGCAAATAATCTGGATGGTATCGACCTTGACGGTTCTTAGTGTGTCGTCCAGCTGGTTAAATTCTTCTTCGCTGCATTCCTCGGCTTCTTCTATCAGCACATGGGTCATGCCCGCCAAAGACTTCATCTTTGCGCTATGTGTGCCGCTGGATTTCCTGAAGCCTTTTGAGATAATACTGTTTCCCGTTGGCCTGTAGGTGGCCGTCATCAGGCTTTCGTTAAAGTCGAATAGCGATTCATCGATGCCGTTTTCCTCTATCCTGTCTTTGAAGTCCTTCCAAAGGCTATTGCGGATATCCCCGAAGACGTGCCGCATGAAGCAGCCCCGGAAGTAATCAGGCTGCATTATTTTGAAAAGGAAATAATCAGTACCAAAGTGAGATCCTCCGCGGCCGCGGCCTCCCCAAATATGGATATGCCTGTCCTTTGAGAAAAAGACAGGCTCGAAGCACGCGTTGAAGGTTTGGCTAATCGTTTCCATTCATGTGCTTGAATATTACTTCGTGCTTGTGGGCTATGGGTTTGCCGTCTTCACCTGCGTGCTCATTGATGATTTTATCAGAGAACTTTTTAGGGTTCATCTTGCCAAGCATCCATTTTCTGGCGTCGATCCTGAGACGTGACCGGTTTATCACTTCGTTATTGACCCTGGGTATACCGTCCTCGTCAAGAACTACGTCGTTGGTGCTATCGTCGGCAATGCTGAGTATTTCCTCAAACATCATTTCTGCCCTAACATTGGCAGCATATGCGTATTGTTGTGCTTTATTAAGGTCGCTATTTATCAGATCATAGAACTTTTTCCATTTGACAGGCGGATTATTGCGAAAGATACTTCGCAAGGATTCTCCCTCACATATCCTATCAAGCACCTGCTTAAATTCAGCGTCCCAATTTTTGCCTGATCCGACGGTCTTTGCCATAATACAAATATATAGCTTCTCGATAAATATACCAAATATCGATATTTTATAGCGTGGTAAAGTCTAAATTTTGTTTACTTTTTCTATGGTTTACAGTGTCGGTGGACAGGGTTTCAATTTTTATAGTTCCGGGGCGAGGCTTAGGCGTTTTCTTTCAATTGCTCAGGAGGCGTATACCAATAACTCCTATCTTTGGCAGATGGGGCCCCAATAGGCCTGCTCAAGTCAGAGTACACCACTTCGTTGCAATCTGCAATAACGATTTTGCCGCCGTTGCTTTCATATACCACACCTGCATTCAGTCTGACCTCTCCATCGTACAACAAACCTACTTCCTTATCTTGTGGAAGTTTCTTTAGTTCCTTTATCAACTCTGATACTTTCATACTGCTAATTTACAGATTTTTAAAATGAAAAAGGCCAGGTAGGGGCCCGGCCAATTTCGTTTTCTCTCCGCTCAAGAAGAATCATTCTTTTATACTATTTAAGTATAAATATTTCCTTAGTGGTGAAGCCATCGATCCGAGAGAGTTTAACCCCCTTTCCCCCTT
>DASPIB010000011.1 GCA_035629335.1 Verrucomicrobiia bacterium | reverse complement strand
TTTTACTTTTTACTTTTTACTTTTGACTTTTATTTATTTCAGTACACGAATGCACTGTGGGATATATCGCAAACAAAACACAAAACACTTGAAAGAGAGAGACAGGTATCGATCCTGCAAAATTCCAAACTCTCTATTACCAATTCATGTCTTAATGTTTTGATTGCATCCTCTTGATTTTATTTCACCTTTTATTCCACAAAAGGTGATGCTCTAACCCTTCTAACTCCTCAACAAAGCCGCATGGGTGCCCAGCACCACCAGAATGGCTGCTCTGTTTCCTCGTGAGCTTCGAAAGTTGTCGCGCACCATCCACTCGCGTGCTCAATGCTAGCCAAGTGTAACTCAAGTGAGCTTCGTGGCATTGGGACCTCCGATGACCTTGAACATCAGAAACGAGTTATCGCCCTCACGTAGGCTCAAACTACAACTAAGTCCCCCCTCAAACTAATGAGTTACGGGGTTGTCTCCACTGACTATCCTCGTTACACTTAACACACACATCACAACCACCAGAACCCTACGCTCGTGACCAGATGGCGCTACACATCACGGGGTTTGTACTGCTTTAGGCTGGATTACAGAGAATGATCCCTCTGTCGACAGCATCCCACCTCTTCGGTGATACTATGTTCGGGTTGGAGGGTTGGTTAGTCCTACTTTACTGTGTCAAGTCTCTTTCTCGCTTGATGCACTCTAACAACACTAAATCTCAGTTCAACGAACACAGCCTTAAATTGATGTCAGCCTAGACCATCTTCACAGAGCCTGGGGAGTCCAGAACTAATCTTGCTGTACCCAGGATATTCGGTCATAGATAGGAACTCTTAGGTCTGCATGTTGGCTCACAACAACGACCTACCGTCAATTCGGCAATCAATTTAATTTATTCGAATGTAGCCAAGTGTTCGAGAACTTACGACTAGCTAGATTTACAGAGATATCTGCATCAATTCTACGAGATCGACGAAATACACAGGTATCCTTCCTCAACATAGCTGGGACGTGGTCATCTTGTACAGCAACAGCCGCCCATGCTACCAAAAATGGTAATACACAATTACCGAGAATTACTTCTTGTTATTTTGCGAACTCAAACAAGCAAGCGCCTCTCAAAGCGATGGGTTGGGAGCCACTCAATCCTTTTTTAAGGGAATCTAGTGTTAAGTAAGCGACGAACGCTAACCTTAAAGGTAGGACCCAAAGGCCCGCCTTACCAGTTTCATACTTTAGGAGGATCCAACTTTAACTACCAAATTAACCGATCAACTTTGTGGTAATTCTTTTCATTAAAGTTGGGCACGAAGAACATAGAAGGACTAAGACGCAGCTTTTGGCAACTATCCATCGCAGTTCTTCAGCAAAACACTGAAGACATTCTTGATGTGTCTCACCAAACTCCAATATAAATCCACACACACCTGTTAGAATATCAGCATTGGGTGGACATATCCACGTGCTGAGCCGGTGCGAAATGTTGCGTTTAGAAATAATGTTGCTGATATCTTGCAATCAGTTCAACCGTTCTTTTACAACACGACCTTCAGAGCAGGACTGGCTCATCCAAAGAAAGTATGTTCTAGCTTTGAAGAGGAGAAGACCGCAATTTCTGCACGAAGACGCTCGATATCGTTGAAAGAGGCGCCGATCTGTCCCAAGCCATAGGCATACTCGTCCGATTTACCCTGCCCCCACACCTTTTTGCAAAAGACCAAAGTGCTTGATGTGGATGCGCGGTTAGTTGCCGACACAAATAGGAGTAAACTCAACTACATGTGAAGGGTTACTAGTGTTATAGGTTACTACTTGTGATTGTAAATTATTGCCGATGATAAGTTTAAAACAGCGGTGTCGAAGAAAATCAGATCCCTAAAGACACTTGCGGGTGCTCCCTACTAGGCCGGGGCTTGCACAATAGATTGCCACTTACTAAGCCGGGCACGCTACCACTGTAGACGCCGTGGTCGCCAAATACTCCTATTTATAGCTAGGGCAAACTATCCATTTTATGATTCCCTTTTTTACTAAGGTAGGGATTTACCTGGGTACTGTTTGGTGTAGTCTCGCATCCTCCTGGCACTTCAGTGGCTGTAACGCGGGCGATTTTTCCTCACGATATCCACATAAGCCGTGGTAATCTTCCAGACTATAGCGAGTGACGGGACCTTTGTCTCGACCATCTTATCTACGTCAGGTACTGCTACAGTCGTTCCAACATCCGTGCCATTCACAAATTAAGTATATACACCAAAGCTGTACAGTTTTGTTTACTCAGTTTTGCTCCCTACTATGCCGGGGCATGCATCCACTGATTCCCGTGGACGGTTTGAGATATATGTTGATGTTTAGCCCTTATCTTTATAAAGGGAATCGCTGAAGAATCAGCTAGGATTGAATATTTTAATAAATTAATGTTTAACTCAAAACCAGCAACCACAGAATGAGCAGCCTATTATCCAGTTATCATGAATACACGACACGTGATAAAGTTGTTAACATCTGGTACATTGTCTCATCTCTCTATCAGAAGTAATGTTGCATGCCTTGCATACTTTTCTCTCATCCATCCACTTTTGCAATTCGAACAAACTCTCTGAGGCCAGATCCATGTTAACAGTTTTTTCGACTCCTTTGCGCCAAGACTTTGACCAACATTCAGTATCAATCGCAATTTTATGATCATTTAACATGCAGAAATTAGACTGCTCTTTCAAATGAACTAACAGTTTTTGGAAATTACCAAAGCTCAACCACAACAAATAGTCGTTGACTTTTCTGGGTTTTCGGACTCGCACTGTCAACATCTCTCTCTTCAACAGACATTGTTCGAAAGTCAGGCCTTCCAATACGAGCTTGGACAAAACTTTACAGTTAGGATCGTTTGCACTTGTGCGTCTTGACAAAGTTTTAGATTTTGCCGCGCTCGTCTATGTGCGCCTTTTTTTGAAAAGGACTTTTGTGGTAGGTTCGACTTCAGTAGCAACTCCATCTGGTGTTGTGGGTTTACATATTTTTTTTGATCTAGAGTTAACTTGAGTACCATGTTTAGCTTATTGATGACTAGCGAGCCCTTCCTTAGTAAATAAGCGCCCTGTTTACCTAGTGCATAGTAGGCAGTGCAAATTACCGCTATTTTTCATTTAAATATTAATTATAATATTTGTACGCGGTATTTGTAAGTCTCCTTAAGCAGCCATTTTTGTCAAACCATTCTTTTTTGTTTTTCCGTAATTCAAATCCAAATCGAATCCATATTTGAAATTTAAATTTTAGAAGCCCGCCTTTTCTTGATTCTATTGCTGTATCCATCTTGCTTTGTATTCATAGTCTTTAGTATTGTGTTTGTGTCGTATTATCATCCAAATGACTTTATTGGAAGATTGGTGACGTAATTCTGCCATAGTGACTTTGGTTCGTGTGTTTCCTTGTCAACCATTTAGATGGGACTTATAGGTCGTCTTTCTTCATTTTCCCCATATTTAATATTATATAGCCGTATCTTTCTTTTCCTTGTATATGGGTTTTTGGGGTTTTGGGGTTTTGGGGTTTTGGGGTT
>DASPIB010000010.1 GCA_035629335.1 Verrucomicrobiia bacterium | reverse complement strand
CAAGCGGCTAGATGACCGACCAACGGTTTGGTATCGATGCCAGACAACTCCTCTTCGCCGACCGAGAACGCGACGACCGGAATGTCCTCGGCGGAAACACCCTGATTACCCAATTCTTTATAGAAAGGAATGTTGGCATCGCCGTTGATCGTCGACACGACCGCCGTTTTCTTCCCGGCCGAACCGAATTTCTTGGCTCTATGTGATTCGTAGTGGGTAATGCAATAATATAGCCATGAACAGTGAAACTTTATTCAGCATGGCTTTAGGCCTGCAACCTCCTTGGCAGGTCAAAGCTGTGACCTTTTCTACAGATGAATTGGCCCGTAGCGAACTTCATCTGCATATCGATTTCGTGACTGGCTCGCGCTTCTTAGACGACGCGAATAACCTCTGTCCAGTGCATGATACCGTAGAGCGGCAATGGCAACATTTGAGCTTTTTTGAACACACCTGTTACCTCCATTGTGCGGTGCCGCGCATTACCACGACCGATGGCAAAGTCCGTACTGTTGACGTTCCTTGGGCACGGCCAGGCAGTGGTTTTACCCTGTTATTCGAAGCCTTAGCGCTAGCCTTGATTGAGCGGGAAATGCCGGTCAACCGAGTCGCCGAGATACTGAAGGTCAATCCACAGCGCATCTGGACTATCTTTAATCACTGGATTAGCAAGGCAAAAGCAGCCGATGATCCGAGCACGATAACCAAGCTGGGCGTCGATGAAACCTCGACCAAAAAAGGCCATCATTACGTTACGCTGGGCGTTGATTTGGATGAAGCCCGCGTAATTCATGTCACCGAAGGTAAGGGTAAGGCAACGCTGCAAAGTATTCAGCAACACCTTGAAGATAAAGGTGTTGATAAAGAACAGGTGGAGCAAATCAGCATGGATTTGTCACCGTCATTTATTGCCGGTGCTGCCGAATCATTCCCGTCTGCACAAATTACCTTTGACCGATTCCATGTTGTGAAATTATTGAACGAGGCCATGAATCAGGTGCGCATTGCCGAACGCAAAGAGCATGATGCTCTGAAAGGCCACAAATACACTTTTCTAAAGAACCGGGAAAACCTATCCGACAAAAAAGAAAAAGAGCTGGATGAACTGATACAACTGTACCCCACGCTGGGCGAAGCTTACCGCTTAAAAGTGCTATTCAATGATCTCTGGGAAATGCCCGACAAACCGACAGCGGAGGCTTTTTTGAGGCAATGGTGCGATGCGGTGGACGCAGCCAAAATTCCAGCGTTTATCAAGTTCGCCAACACAGTTCGAGGACATTGGTCGGGAATTGTGCATTTCGTGGAATCACTCATTAGTAACGGCATTCTTGAAGGCATCAATAGTAAGATTCAGCTGGCTAAACGGCGAGCCAGAGGCTATCGCAACATCAACAATTTCATTAATATGATTTACTTCCTATGTGGAAAGTTGAAATTTGATTACCCACTGTATTTCACATAGAGCC
>DASPIB010000009.1 GCA_035629335.1 Verrucomicrobiia bacterium | reverse complement strand
ACTAGGCTCAGGACTCATTAATTGAGATAGAAGATGACGGTAGCGGCGATACAGATGGCGGAGAAGAAGGTGTGGGCGCAACGGTCATGGCGCATGGCGATGCGCCGCCAGTCCTTGAGCCTGCCGAACATGTTTTCAACCTTGTGCCGCTGTTTGTAGAGTTCCCTGTCGTATTCGATCTGGATTTTACGGTTCTTCTTCGGCGGGATGCAGGGTGAGATCCCTTTTTCTCTGAGTGCTGCCCTGAACCAGTCAGCATCATAACCACGATCTGCCAGCAACTCTTTTGCCCTTGGCAAGGCAGGCAGCAACAGGGCCGCACCCTTGTAATCGCTCATCTGGCCTTCGGAGAGCAGCAGGGCAACAGGCTTTCCCTGACCATTGCAGACGGCATGGAGTTTTGAATTCAGGCCGCCCTTCGTGCGCCCGATACGGCGGGGAACATCCCCTTTTTTAGCAGGCTGGCTGCTGTGCGGTGGGCTTTGAGATGCGTGGCGTCAATCATCATTCGGTCGGGGGTGCCGGCCAGGCCTGCGAGTTCCACGAATATCCGGTTGAACACGCCCATCCTGCTCCAGCGTACAAAGCGGTTGTACAGCGTCTTGGGAGGGCCATAGCCACGCGGCGCGTCCTTCCACTGCAGACCGTTCCTGAGAACGTAAATGATCCCGCTGATCACCCGGTGATCATCGACGCGGGGAATGCCGTGCGATAGCGGAAAGCAAGGCTTTATGCGGTCAAACTGCTTCTTCGATAACATGAAAATATCACTCATGGCGGCACCTCCACCATAAAGTGAATCACATCTGCTCCTATTCGTAAATCGTGAAATTAATGAGTCCTGAGCCTAATTTTAGCTATGTCTAATAGACACGCCAGTACGCTGGCTTATGGCGTAGTCTTGCTAGATGGATTTGGTCAATAAATTGCCTTCCCTCGGTCTCTTCCTCTACCACGTGGGACACCAAAAATGCGTTTCCGGGGGATTGATCATTCACATTTCTTATGCGGCAGGTCATTCGAAGAGTGGGGCGAGCCTCGCCAGTACCTCTTCCTTGACGATGCCGGTACGCTTTCCAGTTTTCGGGCACGACGTGAGACAAGATCAAGAGCCCGAGGCTGATCGCACCGAATAACGCCAGTCGTGGCAGTTCCCTGCGCCCTAATAAGTGAGACAGCAAAGCCTGCCGTCCAGACAAAACTTCCAGCAGTCGTTATCGGGAGTACGACGGGTGTTTTCGTCAGCCTGTTGAACGGGGTTGGTGATACGATCAACACTAGGTGTATGCCTTGCTGCTCGTGCCCCGATATCGGATCAAGCGACACCAGG
>DASPIB010000008.1 GCA_035629335.1 Verrucomicrobiia bacterium | reverse complement strand
TCTACACTATCTAATCAACTCCAAAACAATGGTAATTCAGATGTACATGTTGACAATGAAGTGCACCATTGAAACAACAATAGTTCACCTGTCACACAAGGCATGAAATCAAGATAGCACTTATCAAACCTAATGAGACCTATCATCACAACATTGAATCAGAAGGAAATTCAAGAAAAACAGAAGGATTCGAAGAAAGAACTCAAAAACATTCTAATGTGCTGACTTTGCAATTGAAAGATTCATCATAAGAAACTTAGTAAATGGCGAAAAATGCAAATATCTTTGGTGTTCCTACGAATAACTTAGGCAATTCTATGTTTTCCTAAGATGGTCAGTACAGGTACTCCTCAGATGAAAGTGCACTCAAAAAGGAATCGAACACGAGAAGAAATCGATACTTTGGTGGACTCTGTCGATGATGTCTGATGATCATAGCTAAAAACCATCCAATGCTAAACTCAGTGATGCTCAACTCTCTGATAAGGCAAAGATGTTGCCCCAGCATAGCCACAGATGACTCTAGTGATATCCACTTAGCTACTGTGATTCTGTGAAGGTCCTCCACAACGACAACCAAGAAGAGTCTCCTTGCAGTGTTCGTAATGTTATGAGAAATAATCGCCAACGATTATTAAAATTAAAATATCAAAGTATGGTGGCTTGCTCAAAAAGCAAATATCACTTCCTGATTGAAGTATCTCACTGGAGAGGTTGAAGATTTGGATGAACCCTACTGCAGCAAGTAGTCCCTATCATGCCCTCTCTAGGAATGCTAGTTATCTGGATGGTTGCGTCGGAGTAGCTGGGATCCAAAACTTGTCTTGATTGGTTTCAGGATGAGTTGAGGATGAGAAGCATCCAACTTACCAAACTGACAAGTCTATTTCCCATGTGATGTTTCTGAAGAGCTCTTGCTCACTAAGAACAAGCATGGAGGTTAGGCAATGCAGTGAGGATAACTAGACTGAGAGAAAAGGCAGGCAGTGATGTGAAGTGCTTATGAAAGAGACCCATACTTTGTGCTGATGATCCTCACAATCAAGGGGGTATTTAATAGGTAGCCTTAACCTCTACCTAGAGGTCTGAATGGCTTCGATATCTGCTAGAAATGCGATCTCCCATCCTTGGAGCACGAAACTCTGTCACCGGAGCTACGTCGACTGCAAGTGCTGCCGAAAGCCATTATCGGGGACTTAGTCATTTTCAAGGATGTGAGTTCTTAATTATCGCAACTCTTACAGATATCGAATATGCCATATATATGAGACAGTAAAACTAAATCAAATTAAATTGAGCAATCAGTTTAATTACAGTGAAAGCGAAAAAAGATTTAAAGCTTTCATTGAACATGGTCTAGCTTGAACTCTCATAGTACAAACTCTGTTTTTATGACAACAAGCTCCTGCGTGATAAGCGCAGTGGTTGCTTGTGAGACCCTCTTAGAGGGAAAAGCGGATTATTGTATGATTGTGTGTGAATAGTGTCTGTCAGTCAACTTTGAGCAAATCCTGCTCCTACCCTGGACGAACGCCCAGGAGGGAGTAAGTTTGCATCTAGGAATCTAGCTCTTAAACTGCACTTGAGTTGTCTCATCTGCGCTTTACGAGATAGCTTCCAGTTGGTTGCAAGCCATGAAAGCACAAGTCCTACAGCGACTCTGGTGCATTGCTACCTTAGTTGCTGCTAGGATCATACAATTTTTTGCAAAACCTAACTACCTTGCTTTGCTACTCTCATGGATATCTCCTCGGAGGTGCCGCTTGAGTAGCATTGCTTGAGGATAGTAATCTGGTTGATCCTGCCAGTAGTCATATGCTTGTCTCAAAGACTAAGCCATGCATGTCTAAGTATAAATGTTATACAGTGAAACTGCGAATGGCTCATTAAAACAGTTATAGTTTATTTGATAATC